>DATGQJ010000370.1:0-8902 GCA_035304265.1 Oceanobacillus sp. | reverse complement strand
GGCGTAAATAGCGTCGGATCATACCCGCATGGCAACCATGTACAATCATCAGTATAGGGCATAATCGAGACGTTCTTATGTCCTAAAAAGTAGTGTGCTATGCCATCCTGCCGCACATTTCGTACATGGTTATCGACAGTGTAAACAATCGTTGGCACAGTCTCATGATGCCACTGGTAAGCAGTATCCATGAGAATGCACAAGTCAGGTAGCCATTCATCAGGCGGTGCATCCTGACACCAGACATATTCTTGAGGGACTTCCATCCCCCAAATGCTGCGCCCTGTTTCTTGACCAATGTGATAGGCGGTATGACCCAAGCGTCGAAATGCTTCTGTCATGTATCGACCCGATGAAACAGGATAGTGGATATAATGGAGTAACAGGTTCAAAGTAAACGTCCTATCCATTCACTTGGCAATTTAGCGCCCTTACTCAAGTTACATTTCGCATGGGCAAGAACAATGTTTCCTGCGTGATTACCGCCTCCTTTATCGAGTGGAATGCGGTGATCAATGTGATATTTGCCATAAACGAATAGAGTCAGAATGGCAAGTAGCAGGGGCTACCAATACCGCACCGTCGCTAAAGTCGTTCCTGCTTTCACCTTGCCACTGTCCACCCACTGCTGCTTAAACCGTCGCGCGCTCATCGGGAACATCGGTGAACCGCCCGTGCTGCCTACGCTGTGGAACAACGTGCATTGCGGTTGATACCACACTTTCCACCCCCGTTCGCAGGCAGAGAGACACGCGCTGACATCCTCGAAATACATGGGGTAATTGGTATCGAACCCGCCAATCTGCTCCCAGCATTCGCGCCGGAACGCCAGCGCCGCGCCTGTGCTCCATTCAATTTCGCACGGGGTAGCGACTTCGGGGTGGTGCGGATTGCTATAGCCTAAGCACCTGTGGACGGGCTGGTACGCCGCGTCGAACACCCCGCCGCATGACTGAACTGCGCCGTTTGGGAACAGGAGTCTGGGCGCAACCACCCCCACGCTGCTATCCTCAAACGCCGCCAAGAGTGCCGCGTCCCAACCGGACGACCACTCAGGCACACCGTAAACGTCCTGATTGCAGAATAGGAGTACATCACCCGTCGCTCGTGCTGCGCCTCGATTGCAATTGACCGCGAACCCGCCGTTGGTGTCATTCCGCTCCACTTTTGCCAGTGGCGGCGGGATAACAGCGGGAAAGTAGACCGACGGCGAACAATCGTCCTGCACCAGAAATTCAACGTCGGTGGTACGCAAGAAGTAGAGACTATTGAGACATTTCAGCACGTCGTCAAGACGCTCGTAGGCGGGGATGATGATGGATAGGTTCACACTACCTCCTGAAGTTCTACCACCTTCGTTCCGTCTACGCTTACGGGCGCAGCCGTCGGCGCTTGTAACGCCATGAGCGGCACGGTTGCAGGCGGGATACTGGCGCGTTTCTTGATCACCTTCTGAAGTGCCAAATCCACCGCGTCCGCACTTTCGTCCCACGTATGCCGCCGTGACCATTCCATGCCGCGCTCCGCAATTGCTGCACGTTCATGTGGATTATCATACACCCATTGCAGACGGTTCAGGAAGTGCTTTTTGTCGGGGAAGCGGTCAAGTGCGCCGCCCCAGGTTCCGGCTTCGGTAAAGTCAATCGGGCGAATAAGCACGCCGCGTGGGAAATTCGTCACTTCGTCCAATCCGCAAATCTCGTTGCCGCTGCAATAATCCAGCGCCATACTCAAGACCCCACACGCCTGCGCTTCCACCAACGGAATGCCGTAGCCTTCCCGGTGCGAAACGACCATGTGCATATCCATGAGGTTGTAACGTTCGCGCATGTCGGTCACGCCCGCGCGCATACAGTCGGCGCGGAAAATCAATTTGCTCCGATCATAGCCAAACTGCTTGCACAGCGCGTTAATGTCCCACCCCGCCGGACTGGTTTCTTCCATGTCCATCAGGTAACGCGCGTGCGGTTTATCAGCGGCGAAGTCCATGAACGCTTCCAGCATGAGGCTGATGCATTTACGCCCCTGATTCATGGACGCTGTGCCGACCACGTAACTGTCCGCATCCAGTCCCATTTTTGTCCGCAAAGCCTTGCGCTCATCGTCGCGCATTCGGTAGAAGCGGTTGGGGTCAATGCCCGGTCTGCATAAGGTTACGTGCGCGCCTGCTCGTCGGAACGCTTCAACACCAAACTGACTAATCGTGAGCGCCGCGTCTGCCCGTTTCACCGTGTCCACCCAATCAGGAAAGATCGGCACACCGTCAACAGGAGTCACGACCACGAACCCTATCCGTGACCAATCCAGCGGGCTATTGCGAATGGCTTGCGCGTAGGGCGCATCCTGAACAACCATGACAATATCGGGATTGTAAGCGTTAATGACCTTTACGCTCTCTTCCACCCAATTCCGTCCCGCCAGCGATGCCACCCAGTAGGGCAGGGGGTCGCCATCGTACACGGGTGGCAGCAGTCCATCGAACGCCAATGATGCCGCCATGACCTGATAACCGCGTTTTACCAGCCGCGTATTCACGTTCATGGAAATACGCCCGAATCCGGTTGCTACACCGTCATCGCTGAGAACGAAGATTCTAGTCACGGTTCACTCCGCTTAATCAAAGACACCCATGCGCCGAATATCGGTTCTTTCACCGGGTCACTGTCCAGTCGATGCACGATCCCGCGCCACACAATTTGGTCGCTTCGTGTTACCCGCTCTTTGGTGGTCATCTGCACCATGTTCGACGCAACCAACCCGCCGACGCTGGGGTTTTCCGCCTGAATAAGTGCGGCATCCTTAAAGAGTGCGGTAATCACTCTGGATTGGTAGCCTGACCCACCGCCTAAGCCGAGCGCCGCGTTGCCCGTCCATGCTGAGACGAAGATTTTGAGGGTTGCCGTTTGCCCCGCACCTTGAAAAATATCACGAGTTTGATTGAGCGCGCGAGTAGGATTAAAGCCTCGATACATTAAATTAGTCGTCCTCCAAATGCCCATTCATGCGTGCGACAGAAGCTACGCGGATTTATCCGCTGTAGAGTGTCACCAATCTTACTGATTAAGCGACCAACTCTGGAATCCGCCCTCGGCAATCGCATCACCCACCAATTCGGTTTTGAGCGCACTGTACAGGTCGCGCAACTGCTGGATTGCCATCGTATCGTCATACTGACTGCCATCTGGAGCCATCCATCTTGCGCGTTTCAGGCTGTCAAACATGAGACTGTGTACCGCTTCCAGCGCCGCGCCATTGACACTACCGCCCACCGCCGTAAAGTGTCCAATCTCGTCGTCACTGAACACGCTCTGCACGTAGGTGGTACGGAAGGCGGTATTGGCGCTAATCGTACCGCTGAAACTCACCATGCCCGACGCATTGAAGGTTGCGCCCGTGCTCGTCCATGTACCAGCGCCCATCACGAACGCGCTGCCACTGGTGATATTGCGGTGGGGGAGCAGGAACGCCGACGCGCTGCCATCCCCCACGTAAGTCGCATCCACCAGCGTCGGGATGTCTTGGATTTTGAGACGGACTTGTTGCGCGGTTGTAAGCACCATTGCTTTTTCCTACACTATCGGCTGGTAATTGACCCACAACTGCGCCGACCCGCCCGCCGCGCTGTAAACGCTGGTTGCGTTGGCGCGAACATACGGGAAATAGCCATCAATCTGTGCCGTTCCGGTGAAGTTACCGCCCGTCGCCGTATACGTCGCAACTACCATCCATCCGGTGCTGTTGTGGCTGGCTTCCAGATTGAAAATGGCGCTGTTGCCCGACGCGAAGTAGGTCAGATAAGCGGCGTTCAGCGCGTGGCGGGTATCGCGTGCTGATCCTGTGCCGTTGGCAGCCTGTGCCGAAAACAGCCAGGGATCAGGTGGATTGAGTACGGGCATCTTACGCCTCCGGTTCTGGCGTGGCGTCACCATCGGGGTTTACCGCCTCCGCCTCATCCTTCGCCGGTTTCTTTCCCTTCTTTGGCTCAGGTGTTTCGTCCTGCTCGTCTTTCGTCGGGGCGTCGGCGGCGGGCTGTTCCTGCTGATTTTCGACAAACCGCATCACGAGTTCAGTCAATTTGTCGAGTTTGCTTTCCAACACCGCCACTTTATCGACGGTCTGATGGACTTCCTCGTCAAGGATATACTCTTCGTACAAGCGGGTAATTTCTTTGAACTGCGGCGCGTAGTACGCTGCAAACTGGGTCGCCTGTACCGTTTTCAAGCCGTGTACATTGTCGAAAAACAGCTTCATGGCGCTGTTTGCGCCGATTCGGTTCACCAGCGCCGTGTTCCCAGTCTTAGCTTCCGTCAACGCCTGCTCACAAACGCTGTTTGCCCAATCGAGCACGTCTTTTACATCGGTCATTATGTACGCCTTTCAGCAAAAAGGGGCGGCTCACAAACCGCCCCTAAGAGAGAGAAAGATTATGCAACCGTCGGTGGGGTAGTGCTCGATGAGAAGTACGCAAAGCGGTCATCGCGCATTCCGACGCCATACCAGTTACGGGCGCGGTAACGCAGCACATCGCGCTCGAAATACCCCCCGGTTTGCGCGTTCATGCCTTCCGTGAGCAGGGTAATGGGTTCGACGCGCTGGAACGTTACTGCGCGTCCACGCTCCCCTAGCCACCACTGATAGGATGCGCCAAGTTCGGGCGAGACAATGATGGTGCTGACCACGTTGAAGAATGAGTTTTCCGTACCTGTACCATACACTTCCGCCGTCGTCGCACCATGCGCGCGCATGGTTATGTTTGAGCCAATCAGTTGCCGCGCAGCCCACCATAGACGTGGAGTGACGATAAGCGTGTCCGGGCGCACACCCAGATACAACCCCGTCCGCCGATCCTTCATGGTGGTCAGTGTGGCAAACGCCAGAATCAATCCAGCGGCATCGAATGTGGTGGCAGCCGTGTTTGCGCCAATGTCGTTGTCATTGGTGGTGCTGTTACGGTTATAGTTGCCAGTGGTGGTAATTACATCCATCACCGACTGTTCTTCACCGCGACGCAGCGCGCGTCCCATCAATTCGGGCATTTCACGCACCTTGCCCACCTGATCAAACTTCTGCATTTCCTCGGTCACGGACATGATAAAACCGCGCTTGTGATTGCGGATAATCAAACCGCTATCGAAGTCAGTAGCAACTTCAGGGTAAGGCTGTCCTTCACCTACGATAGGTGGCAAGCCAACGGCACTGTCAAACAGGTATTCCTCCTGCTGCTTGCTGCTGTTGACCACGCGGCAGAACTGTGGATAAGTAACGGGTTGCTCGTTGTAGCTGGTGAATAAATCCACCTGCAAGCCCATACGCAGTGCGTCGGGGAAATTGTAGGTAGACAGTTGTGCGCCCGCTTCCGCCAGTTCCACGTTTTCATGATCGACGGTAATACGACCCTTCCGATCACGCGGATAAGGGATAAGCGACTCATCCAACTGCATTGACTTGGGCTGTGGGGTCACATCCTGAATTGTACCCGCCTGCGCATCAAGGACGCGGAACACTTTTGTGGTATTGATCTCCATGTTTCACCGTCCTTTAGTAGTAATCCGCAAGGTGCGAGCGCAGCAGAATGTCCATCTGCCCCGTGCCTGCCGGACCGAGTTCTGGATAAGAAGCGATCACCTGTGCGACGCCAAGTGCAGGTGCGCCCGTCGGGTTGGCGCTGATCTGGCGTGGAACGGCCGTCTGCCACGTTGCTGCAACACCCGTCAACCCCGTCGGCGCGTTCACCGCGCTTCCAGTCGTCGCAGGATAGGCATGGACACCATTGAGCACCTTACCGCTAAAGGCGGCGGATACCCGGAAGATGCCGCGTGTAGCAACGAGCAAGGCGCTGTTAACCACCGTGCGCCCTGCATTGTCATAAGCCGGGTTGCGATCCATCGCAATCCCTAACCCCGATGCTTTGAAGTAGGCTTGCGCGTCTTCTGCCGCCGCAATCCCACTCCCCGATAAAATCACCCAATCGCCGGGGTTGATGACGTTGGTGGTCGCGTTAGCGTTGCCGACCACGTACAAGTCATCGCTCACCATCGGCGTGTTGTAATAAGCCGCAGACGCGGTAACGGTCATGATTGACCTCCATTGAGGCTTTGTAGAATACGTTGTTGTTCTTCGGGAGATTTTGCCTCTGCCAACCGCCGGCGAATCGACTTCACCGGATCGGCGGGTACACTCGGCAACGGGGTATTGACCTGCTGCGATGCTCCGGTCACGCCGGGGCGCGGCAGTAAGCCGAGTACCTTGAGGCTCTCCTTTTTCTTGCGAAGGGTTGCCACCCATGTATCAGGGGCAGCTTTTAACATGCTCTCGCGCAGTTCGTTTTCGACAGGCGCGGGCAGTCCCGCCGCGCGAAATGCCTGCTCTAATGCCAGTTCCCGCGCCTTGCTCTCGGCTAATGCGAGAGCAGCATCACGTTCCTGTGTGAGCGTGGCAATCGTCGTCTGCGCTTCTTTCAACGTCTGGAGATTGTGGTCAGCCTCGGCTTTCGCCGCCTTGACCGCCTCATCCTGACGTACCAGTTTCATTTCTTTCTGGACGCGCTCAACAAAATCAGGGCGTGCCTCGAACCATTCCTCAAAAGTCATCGCTTCTAAAACGCGCGTGGTCAGTTCGTCGCCGTTGCCGGCGGTGAGTAGATACGAACCGCCCGCTGCCGGACTGTCCACGTCGTCCACGCTGGTGACACCCGTGATGCTCTCGACCTGTACGCCCTCGCCATCTGCGAATTTCTGCATCTTGCCGGAGCCAACCGCGTTAATCGACAATCCCGCCAGCGTCTTCGGTGCGCGTCCTTCTACGATGTCTTGGGCAACCGCCATCACATTGCGTCCGGCGTCCGTGTTGGTGAAGTGGCGATCTGCAATGAGCTTGCCTTCGGTATAGCGCACGTTGGTGTACCAACCGGTCAATTCGCTCACGCTGCGAGCGCCTTTTTTGTGGCTGTCATACGCCTTCACGCCCTCGAAAATCGCCTCTGCCGCTTTCAGCACCGTCCCCGGATAATGCTTGCGGTTCTGGGACATGCCCTCGCGGATCAGCACGACGTTGCGAATGACGCGGTTGTCGGCGTCGAACTGCGCTTCGGATAAGTCCAGTCTTTCTTGAAAGATTTGGGTTTTCATTTATCGTCTCCAAAGACGAACGGCGGTTCGCAAGCGTCTTCAATCATGTCGATAAAGCTGTGGTCGGACATGGATTTAACCTTTACGGATAATACTCAACTTCGTGTCCTAAAATGTATCGTTCTAAAATGCGGGCACGGGCTGCATAGCGGTTGTATCTACGCTGGTAAAAACCGTGTGTGTCTATGTGTACAAAAACCGTCAAGCAAATCTGGTCGTCTTCCATACGTTCTCTCAGTCGCGCGTACAACTCAAAGGCACGTTGCAACTTATGAATTTGACGCACATCAGACATGGCGGCTTAACCTCGACAGGGTAGGGGTTATCGTATACAATGATATATGTCGTGGTAATAAATTATTGGTTCCGATTAATCGGAGGAATTAGAACCAATTGATTAAAAAGGTACTAGTCAATGCATAAGTGGCAAACAAAAACCCCTCGATTGGAGGGGTTATAAGAACGGGCGGCGCTTTGCCTTTAAGCTATCCATCTACAGTTAGCGCTTGCGCGCCGTGACAGGTTCGAGTCGAACGAACATCTCCGCCTTGTCGTGCTCTATCCTCTGAGCTACAAGGGCTTTCGCCACTTGACGGGATTCGAACCCGTGACCTTCGACCATGAAACATCTTACACCTAAATCCGTTCTGATTCAAGTCTTCGCACGCTCAAGAAATCCGACAGAAACAGCGCCAGCCCAAAACTGTCCGCCCATTCGCTCATGGTCTGGCGTGGCGGTGCATCGTACTCCACGAGGATGTCCTGACGCACCACCGGAATCACGGTGCATCGACAATTCGGATGCGCTGGCGGACGAAATGACGAGTTGAGGCGTTCGATACGCCCATCCAGCCCACGACACTGGACACAGACCCGCTCATCACGCGCCGTCAGCCATTGATAGCCATCCAGCACATCTACGTTGCGTCGGTAGGCTTCGACTGCTCCGGCGTTGGAACTGGCGTTGACGACTGAGCGAGTGATGACTTGAATACGATTAAAGTTCGCGCGGAAACCACTACGGCGGTCTGTGGAAACTCCCATTTCAGCACGGACGCGCCGCATGATGTCGGAGATACCTTCACCGTTCGACATGCCGTTAGAGATGCTTCTACGAATGCGGAGGATAAGGTCATCGAGTTCGGTGGCGTACTGCTCTCGCCATTCGCGTCCGAGCAAGTCACGGATAAGGTCGTCATACACGTCCTCTTTCAATCGTTGCAGCGTTTGGCGTGCTACTTTGTCTATCGGCGGCGGTTCGACTGGAATACGCACGTCCGCGCGGGTCGCCACATCCAGCAGCCACAACCGTCCGTAATACGAAGCATACCACGCCTTTGTCGCCGCGCGTAAGCCTTCTGCTGCCACGTCATTGGTTAGACGGTTGAGGCGTTCCTCGACGTAGCCCATGAACCTGTTTTTGAAGTCCTGACTTGCCCGATCCTGTCCGAGTTTCGACAGGTTCGCGCTCTCACTGGCAACATTCGCATACAAGCGCAGGTCAGCGTAGGCTTCCCTGTACATGCGCTGCTGTGCGAGTACGGCGGCATCCTCAAAGACAAAGAGGCGTCGTTTCAGGAAGGACTCCGCGATGCGCGTGGCAAGGTGTGGGACGCGGGTCTGCGGGATGAGGTCAGGTGCAGTTATCCTATCTAACTGTGCTTTTGTGAATGGCATGTGGTATAATTACTCAAGGGCTAGATGCGGCGTCATGAACTGCATCGACACGCTGGTTTCTCATGCCAGTTGCCCCACACATCACATGAGACAACCCG
>DATGQJ010000369.1:0-3475 GCA_035304265.1 Oceanobacillus sp. | reverse complement strand
AGAAGCTGTCTGCCTACGGTGAGCATAAATGCCATCCCGGCGACGATCAGCAGAATTCCCGGTGGGGTAAAGCTAAAAAACTCAAACGGCGCGACTCCCGCGTTTTGCAGGGTTTCCGAAACGATAATGTTGGGCGGCGTTCCGATCAGCGTTGTGGAGCCGCCCAACAGGGCGCTGAATGCCATCGGCATAAGCAGGCGAGATGGCTGAATCTTGGCATGGTGAGCAAGACTGATGACGGCAGGAAGCATCAATGCCACCACACCCGTCGAGCTGATGAATGCTGACATTGTGGCGATGGCAATCATCAGAATAACTAGCAAACGGGTTTCATTCGTGCCTGCAATTTTAAGGATGTAATCGCCGACCATCGCCGCGAGTCCGGTCTGGAAAACCGCGCCCCCGACGATGAACAGGAAGGCAATGCTAATGACGGAGGTGCTGGAAAAACCGGCGAGGGCTTCTTCGGTTGTGAGAATGCCCGTGATCATCAGCGCGAGGAGAACGCACAGCGCAACGATGTCTACGCGCAGCCATTCGGTGACGAACAACACAATTGCCACCAGCAAAATCCCAAGCGTTATCCACATTTCGGCTGACATGATTTCCCTTGAATGTTGTCGTCGGTAAAATCAGCCGAAATCTTAGCACATGCACACGAAGAACTTACGGTGAAAAACATCACTTTATTGCGTGAAATTGTTCTTGAATTCAATGAAAAAGCCGCTGCTGAGGAGGTCAGGAGCGGCTTTTTCAAAAGGGGAAGGGGATAGTTTTTCTTTAGGCGGTTGCCTGTGCAGGCGCGGTTTCGGTCACAAGGATCGCTTCTACGTCGAGGTCGATTTTGACTTCCTTGCCGACGAGCACGCCACCCGTTTCGAGTGCCACGTTCCACGTCAGACCCCAGTCTTCACGATTGATCTTGGTCGTTGCGGTGAAGCCTGCGCGGGTATCACCAAATGGGCTGGGGCTTTGCCCATGATATTCCACGTCCAGCACCACCGGACGGGTGACGCCGCGAATGGTCAGGTCGCCATGAACCTTGCCCGTGTTTTCGCCCGTAACTTCGACGCGGGTGCTCTTGAAGGTGATGGTCGGGTAATTCTCTACATCAAGAAAGTCCGCGCTGCGCAGGTGATTGTCGCGATCTGGGACACCGCTGTTGAGTCCTTTTGCGTCGATGGTCGCTTCGACCTTTGCGGCGGCGGGATTCGCCGGATCGAATTCAAGTTCGCCAGTAATGGTGCCCAGCGTGCCCCGCACAGTCGTCACCATCATGTGACGTGCGCTGAAAGCCGCAGAAGTATGTGCCGAATCGAGTTTCCAGGTTGCCACGTGCAATTCCTCCAGAGGATGTCTTATTAGAACTAAAAACGGACTACAGTCCGTTTAATGGGGCAAGGATAACACAATACTGGAGGAATGTATATAAATATTGTGTTAGAAAACGGACGGCAGTCCGCTTAGGCGATCATATGGTCGAGGATGTCGTTCAACCCGGAGACAATCTGCTCGTTATCGAGGCGGCGCGTGACGTACTGGTAGCGAATAGTACGCGGATCGAGCATCACGAACAGGACATCGGATGCATATTCGATGTCAATCGAGGGACGAAGCTGCATCAATAAGCCGCGAATGGTTTGTCGCCACCACCCATGTGCCGGATGCACCAGATAAGAGCTGGATTTGTCGATAACCCCCGAAAAAAGTAGCTCACGGTTGCGTCCGATAAACGCAACAACCTCGTCCAGAAACCAGCGCAGATTGCCGAGCGGATCGTCCTGTTGAGTACGCAGACGATGCAGCGTGCGCTCCTGTAAATCGCGCTGGTCGGTATTGATCAGTTCGGTGCAAAGCTGCGGCTTGCCTTCCGGAAAGTGCCGGTAGAGCGTTCCCTTGCCAACCCCTGCGGTTTCGGCGACCATCGACATCGACACCGAATCCACGCCGTGCGTATTAAAAAGACGCTGTGCGGTTTCGAGCAAGAGTTCGTGATTTTTGAGGGCGTCCGCGCGAATGGGGCGCGGTTCCTGTAGGATCAGTTTTTCATCCATGATTGCTTTTGCGCTTATGTTAGAATGTTGGTCATTATACCATCGAACCGAACAGGCGTATGAGATGCGAAAACTGATTCCGGTATTCTGTTTGGCGCTGGCGGCAGTTGCCTGCGATGTATCTGTAAGCATCCAAGACCCGCCGACAAGTGGTGTGCCGCCAGTGGGTAATGGCTCGGTCATCGTGGGTGACTCTGCCACAGTCACGCAGGTGATCGATGGTGACACTATCGACGTGCGTATCAACGGCACGGATTATCGGGTGCGCTACATCGGCGTCAACACGCCTGAACGAGACGAAGCCTGCTACTCGGAAGCTCGTAATGCCAACGTCGCGCTGGTGCAGGGACAAACGGTTACTTTGGTGCGCGACGTGAGCGAAACCGATACCTTCGGGCGGCTGCTGCGCTATGTCTACGTCAACGGCGTGAATGTGAATGCGCAGTTGGTCGCACAAGGCTTCGCCGAAGCAGTGGAGTATCCGCCCGATACCGCGCAAACCGCCTCGTTCCGTGAACTCGAAGCGCAGGCGCGGGCGGCAAATCTCGGCTGCCACCCCACCGGAATTTTCAACGACGGCTCGGACGTGCGCTAAATAAACGTCAGTTACGGATAAGGATTTTGAATTCAAGCAACCTCACCCCCCAACCCCCTCTCCACTTCGTGGGCGCTGAGGGGGCGACACTAGATTTCGCTCAGTGAAGCAGTAATGCCCCAATGGGTTTTACTGCTTCGAACCAACAGTAGAAAAAAAGGGTTCATTAGGCACACTTTCAGTCGCTAAACCAGAAAGGAGTGCCCCATGAACCTGAGAAAACTATATCAATGGGTGAAGGTCAATAGCAAGCAGTGGACCGGGGTCAGCCGCCATTTTCGGGCAAATGTGCAGGTGTTCAGTCGGGCGGTGGTACTGGCGCAGAGCAGTCAGGTGCGCAAACTGGCGGGGATGGCTGGGGGACGAGCCGATAGCCAGCGCCGCCGGTTGCAACGCTTTCTGGCACAGCGGCAACCGTTGAACGCCTTCTTCAGTGACTGGACACGGAGTGTGGTGAAACAACTGAAAAGCGATAGGTTGGTGCTGGTGGTGGATGAGACCAAGTTGAAAGCCGACCTGGCAGTGATGGTGGTGGGGGCGGTGTATGAGCGGCGCTGTATTCCGCTGGCGTGGCGAGTGTATCGCGCCAATTCGTCCGCCGACTATCCCGCTGAAGGGCAAGCACGGATGATTATTCGGTTGCTGAAAGCGGTGCGGGCGGGACTGCCGAAGGGAACCCGGGTGTGGGTGTTGGCAGATCGGGGGATCGGGACCTCACCACGCTTGATGCGTGGGATCATGGCCATGGGCTGGCAGTTTCTGTTTCGGGTGACCAAACAGAGCAAAATCGTGTTGCCCAGTGGGGAAGCGGTGTGTTTTTATGACC
>DATGQJ010000368.1:0-14929 GCA_035304265.1 Oceanobacillus sp. | reverse complement strand
AGTAAATCAACGGCGCTTCGCTCGTGCCGCGCCCTGCCGCCACCGCAAGTCCGGTGATAATCCAGTGGGTGCTTCCGTCGAAGACTTCGTGCACCTTGCAGTCCAGCCATGCCACCGACTCGGAGAGAATGGGTGATCCGGTAACGGCGCTGATCAGGGGAACGCCGTCGAAACGGTCTTCGTTTTCTGCAAGCGGGATGCGACCTGCGAATCGATCTGATAGATAGGCATGATCATTGCCAAGTATCGAGACGGCAAACTGGTTGCTCTCTCTGATCAACTGGGCGGTTCCCGCGTCTTTGTGCAGGCAGATGAGGATCAATGGTGGTTCGAGCGAGAGTGAATTGAAAGCGCTGACAGTCATTCCTGCACGGCTTATGCCGTGCGCAGTGGTCACAATGGCGACGCCGCTTGCCCAGAAGCGCAGGGTGTCACGCATGGTCGTTGGATCGATCATTTCCGGTAAGCCTTGTTAAATGCATGTGTAGTCCAGTATAGCTGACTATCCCCTGTGCCCAACTGTCCCTGCGTACAGTCTTCGCTACTCGAATAAGAAGGACGCCATACGCGGCACGAGATCGGCAAGTGTGTTCAAGCCTTCCGCAAATGCTTCCTTGCCTTCACCGATAATCACTGTGGGAACGTCGTTTTCGGTGTGTTTGGTATGGCTGACATCCTCCATGTTACCGTGATCGCTGGTGATAATCATCAAGCCTTCGGAGTCGTCCCACTCTGCCAGCGCACCCGCCATTACGCCGTCGAATAGTTCGAGCATCGCTGCGCCATCTGCTACGGTGCCGCGATGCCCGATGGTATCGCTCATCCAATGTGAGAAGAAGGCGAAATGGTAGCGCCGCGAGATTTCAACCATGCGTTTTCCGGCATCCTGCGGCGTATAAACTGGCGTGTCGGTATAACCGAGATGTGTACGCCAGCCTTCGCCAGTCCAATCGACGGCAAGGGCATCGCCGTTGTAAATGCTCTCTTCGCCGAAAAGGGGCAGTCCCGCTTCGTGAAGCGCCTGCTGGTAACTGGAACGGAGACGCTTGCCGCTGGTGATGCTTTCGTGAAAACGCGGTGGGTATGCCTCGATGAGTGCGGCGGACATGCCCTTTGTGACGACCTGCTTGAAGAAATTGTCCTGCGCCAACAGTTCCCGAATTGCCGGATTTGGACGAGGACCATAGTGTTCGCCGATCAACTGGGGGACGTTGCGCCCGGTGAGGATGGCTGCCTGCCCGCTGGCGCTTTGCGGCTTGCCCGGTACGCCCATTCGAGGATCGGTGGGAATAAAAACCGCCCTTTGGCTTGTCTGTTTACCAACCCCGCGTAGCCAGCGATGTCCGTTGGCAAGCTGGTTGAGCACGGGTGTGTTGGCAGCAACGAAGGGATTCTTCGCAGGATCATCATCTCCAAGACCGATGCCGTCGAGGAAAATGAGCAGAATGTGTTTGTTCATGGAGAGGTATTTTCTAAAGGTAAGGCGAGTACGGTTTCGGTAGGCGGCACATGATCGCGCCAGACTTCGTTTCCGCTGCCATCGAAAAGGACGAATTCAGGTGTGTAGGAAAAACCGTAGCGCCTGCGTAGTTCACGCCCGAAGGTGGTGTGAATATCGACACGCAGCACATTATATTGATCACCGTAACGAGTGCGCAGGTTTTCGACCAGCGAATCGACTGCCGGACGCACTGAGATGCAGCCCGCACAGTAGTTGCTGAAAAACTCGACGAAGGTTGGATTGCCGTTGCTCAACAGGGCATCCGCCGCTTCGAGACTGTCCACGTCGCTTGCACCCGGACGCAGCAGCAGCCAACCCGTTGTGAACAGCACGACTAGAACCAGCGCTATTCCGCCGACCCCTGCCCAGCGCACCCGGAACAGGCGCAGCAGTATGCTCACGCCGAGAACGACGCCTGCGGCGATGAGTACATAGGAGTATTGATTTCCGAATTCCACAATTTTCTCGCCATAATGACGCACTTATTATAGCAGAGGCTAGAACTGAAGAAACGGATTGGTGCGCCGTTCCTCGCCCATGGTCGTCGGTTCGCCGTGCCCGCACATGACTCGCACGTCGTCGCCAAGAGGCAGCAGCTTATCGCAAATCGTGTTGATGAGCGTGGTGAAATCTCCACCCGGCAGGTCGGTGCGCCCGATGCTGCCCGCGAACAAACAGTCACCGCTGAAGACCATGCGATGCGAAGGCATGTAAAAGCTGATGTGCCCCGGCGAGTGACCGGGCGTGAAAATGGTTTCCAGATGGATTGCGCCAAGCTCGATGACTTCCGGTTCAGTCGTGAGAAAGCGATCCGGCTTGGCGGCTTCAGGGAAGGGACTGCCGAAGAACATCAAGCCTTGCTGCGGCATTGCACGGAGCCAACTCATCTCCGCTTCGTGGATGGCGAACGGGGCGTTGGTCAGGTCTTTGAGCGGCTGACTTGCAAGGACGTGATCGAAATGCCCGTGCGTCGCCAAAATCAGCTTGATCGTCCATCCGGCTTCTTGCGCAGTTTTGTAGAGCAATGGCGCGTCATCCACCGGATCGATGAGGATTGCTTCATTGGTTTCAGTGTCACCAATGATGTAGGTGTTGGTGGCGACTGCGCCGAGCGTCAGTGACTTGATCTCGATGGTCACGTCGTTGCCTCAACTTGTCCACGCTTTGGAAGGGCACGAACGCGCTGTATCCCCTGCGCGATCAACGTTTTCACTTCGTCCATCTTGAGCAGGTATGCCGTAACGACAAACACCAACCCGCCCACGCCCAACTCAAGCGCCGCTTGAATGATCGTCATCACCGTGCCGCGCCCGCTTAAGCCTAGCGAATTCCAGACGGCGTTCACTGCCACCACCGCCGCACCCATGACCAGACTCGCCGCCGTCGCTTTGAGCGCAGTACGCGCCATCTCGTTTTCATTCAAGCCGTGCCAGCGTTTGCGCAAAATCCACATCAGCGCCGTGACCTCGAATGCAATGCCAAGCGTGTTCGCCAGCGCCAGCCCGCCGACGTTTTCCTGCCGTGCGTCTCCCGTCAAGGCTCCGGTGAGCAGCACGGCGAAGACGATGTTGACCACCGCGCCACCAACTGCCACGAGAAGCGGCGTCAGGGTGTCTTTGTCAGCGTAAAAACTGCGAGCCACGACTTCTAGCATCGAATGGACGATGATGCCAATGGCGAAAAATTGAAGCGTGCTGTAAACCAAATTGGTTGCCGCCGTGTCGAACATATTGCCTTCGAGGATGCTGATCAGCGTGCGCCCGCCGACGATCAGAAAAATCGCCGATGGAATGGTGGCGATGTAGATGAATCGCAGCGCTCCCGACATCGCGCCGCGCTTGCCGTTTTCGTCGCCAAGCGAACTCAACGCCGAGAGCGTGGGGAAGATGACCACGCCCATCGCCGTGCCAATCAGGGTTTCGGGAATCTGCATCAAGCGCCAGCCCCAGTCGAAGGCACTGGTCGCGCCCTCGCCAAGACGCGAGAGTAAATTCTGGGTGAAGATCGTACTCAAACTGATCAGCCCCAGATCGGCAACACGCGGGATCATCAGGCGGATGATGCGGCGCAGGTTGGGATCGTTCCAACCCAATTCGGGAAACCATCGGGCTTGCACCCGGAACAGACCGGGAATCTGTATCGCAAGATGCATCGCCGCGCCCAACACCGCTCCCACTGCCAGACCATGCACTCCCATGATCGGCAGCAGGAAAATCACGCCGATGAGAATGCCCACATCGAACAGGATGGGGGCGAGGGCGGGAAGCAAAAAGCGATTGTGACTTTGCAGGATGCCCATCACCATGCCGCTCACCGAAAAGATGAGCGTGCTGACAAGCAGAATCCGCATCATTTCGATGGTCTGAGTTTGCGTTACCGGGTTGTCGAAACCGGGCGCAATGATCGACGTGACCAGCCACGGCGCAAACAGGAAGGCGATGGCACTCACCACGAATGTGACGGCAAAGATCGTGTTGACGACGTGACTGGCGGTTTTCCACGCGGTTGTGCGCTCACCCTGCGCCAGTAAGCCCGTGAAAACCGGAATGAAGGCGAAGGCAATCGCGCCGCCCGCGATCAGGTTGAAGATGACTTCGGGCAGGCGGTTGGCTGCGACGTAAGCATCATAGTCGCTGGTTAAGCCGAAGGTCTGCGCGATGATGAAGGTCTGAACAAGGCTTATCACCTTCGCCAGCCCGAACGACACCATCACGATGAGGGTGGAACGTGCCAGCGTTGCGCGATTCGATTCTTGCATGGATTGTTCCTTAGGCGTTCAGGGTATCAAGGGCTTCACGGGCGTCGGCGAACAACGGGTTCACGCGCAGTGCGCTGTTATAGGCGCTGGCAGCTTCCTGTGTGCGCCCCTGTGCTTCGAGAGCGCGTCCGCGCCAGTAATACGCCTCTTCGACGTTCCCGCGGCTGTCATTGATCACGCTTTGCGCGATCGAATCGACATCGCCATAGCGTCCGACGTTGTAATACGCCTCAAAAATGCCGAACTGATACCAGATCATGCGGAACGGCAGCCCTTGACGCATGGCGTTATCGTAGGCGGCGGCGGCTTCTTCGTACAATCCTAACCGAAGGAACGCTGTACCCATGTTGAACCAGGGAATGGGATCGGCGGGATTTAAAGGCGCTTCCGCCTGTGCGGTTTCAAGCGCGATTTGCGCGGCTTGTCGCGGATCGGCACGATCTCCAAGAATCCGGGCGACTTCCGCTTCTCGATCTGGCTCGTAGACGACGATGAACACGCGGTTGAAGTCCTGCCAGCGATCATCGAATATGTCGTAGCTTTCGGCTAGTCCTTCGCCGTTGGTTCCCGTTCCGAGATAGCTGTCGTACAGGTAAATCTGGCGCTGATTGTCGTCGTAGCCTACGACGGTCTGGTAATGCCCGATCCAGTCATAGCCTTCGGCGAACGGTCCGCCGGTTTCGATGACGACGGGGAAGTTCGCGGCGACCAGATTCTTGAGCATTTCCAGATCGCCACCAATGCGCCAGATTGCCTTGACGAAAGTGTTCTCGTTGACGAACGCGACCAGTTCATGGGGGCTGACGTTCTTATCTTCCCGATAGGGACGAAGACGCGCTGCTGCGTACTCCTGATCTTGCTGCCAGCCGTAATAGCTGAGCGCCATCGTGATGTTGGCGGGACCGCAGTTATTCCACGTTTGTCGTTGGTGGCGGAAGTTCGGATTGATCACGCTCAACGGGCGTGAGGATGTGTTTGTTGTATTGCTCACTTCGGCGGGTGTTGATACCGGGGCTTCGGTTGGTACTACGCTGACTTCCGTTGGCTCAATCGTCGGAGTGGGCGTCGGCGTGTTTGTGGGTTCTGGGGTCGGTGTTTCCTCCTGTACTACCGCCTCAGTCGCTTCTTCCGTAGTCAAGTCCGACAGTGAGAGCGCGAGCAAATCTTCGGGCGCAATCGCGCTGGTGCTGGCTACCGTCGGGATGACTCCCCCGGCTGGGGTCGGACGCATGAAGCGCTGTAAGAAGGGAACCTGCCCCAGAATTTCTTCTTGATAGCGCGGCGGCACGATTTCTCGTAAGGCGTAGATGCCTGCGAATGCCGCGCCTGTATAGACAAAGACAATGGCGATCACTACCCAGATCAAAAAAAGACGAGGTAGTCGCTTGCGGAACAGCACCGAACCGCCAATAGCGAAAACGGGCAGGAGCGCCGCGAGCGCGATCACATAGGGGAAGAGCGCTCGCATCCGCTGTCCACCAGCGTAGAAAATCACCACGCCGATGACCACGAGCACGATCAACACGAAAAGCCCGACTGCCAGCCACAAAAGTAGGCGTGGAGGAGCGGGCAGATCACTTTCGTTGTGTGTCATTACCGGATCCATTTGAACCTGACATATCTCTCTTCTGGCTGTGCCTATTCTGCCACAAACACACAGCCACAAACCTGACGTTTTCCCTACAGGTGGCAGGCGATTATATCACACGATCTATCCGATGAATGAGACGGCTGTTAGAATTGCGGCGTTTGTACACTGGAGAAAACACGGATGAATGAACGCTGGCAGGTTGAACTTCACAGTCATACAAATTGGTCGAAAGACTGTGTGGTTGATTTCGATGCCATCATTCGACGATGCGAAAAACTCGGCATAGATCGCATTGCCATCACCGATCACAACACGGCAGAGGGGGCGCTGGCAATACAGAAAATCGCGCCTGATCTGGTCATTGTCGGCGAGGAGATTATGACCACACAGGGCGAACTGCTCGGCTATTTTATGAAAGAGACGATCCCGGCAGGGCTTTCCCCCGAGGAAACCATCAAGCGACTGCGCGATCAGAATGCGGTGATCAGCGTTTCGCATCCATTTGATCGGCTGCGAAAAGGGGCGTGGCAGGAAGAAGATTTACTGCGCATTATCGACAAAGTGGACGCGATTGAAACCTTCAATGCCCGCTGCATATTTCCGCAGGATAACGAAAAGGCGCTGGCGTTTGCGGAGAAACACGGTCTGATCGGTACGATTGGTTCAGACGCGCACAGCCGGGTTGAGTACGGGCGAGCACTGGCACGAATGCAGCCGTTTGAAGGCGCGGGGGATTTTCTCGCCTCACTGCGCACGGCGGAATTTGTGCGCCGTTACAGTTCTTTCTTCGTGCATTTCCACAGCAAGACCGCCAAATGGTCGAAAAAACTGGGGCTTCGGCAGCGTTTGTGGGAAGGTGGGTAAACCGATTTACTCGGACGCGGTGAGTGCGGTTTGCGCCGCCATGAGCGCCGTACCGCCAATATCTGCCGCCAGACCCGGATCGTCGCTGTTTTCCAAAACAACCGCCACCGCGACCCCCTGCCTGCCGCCGAGCGTGGCAAACCCGATGAACCATGCCTGCGAACCCTCGCCGGAATAGGCAAGTGCTGCATGACCGCCAATGTCGATGTTTGGGCGACCTGCGTTTTGTGCTGCACCGCTGGCAACTGCGCTGCGCATCAGGTCTTGCAGGCGACGGGCTGTGCCAAGCGTCGTGATGGGAATGGTGGGGCGAACCGCCTCTATCGGTGTCCATTCGGGGGCGTCGGGTGCAAGGGTTTCGAGCAGTAGATAAGGTTGTGGCGCGTTGCCGTCGTTCACGATAGCCGCCGCCATCATTGCCATGTTGAGGGGACTGACGTTCAGCGAACCCTGACCCAATGCGTTGCTCACAATGTCGTCGGGCAATGCTTGCGAGGGGGTTGGAAGCGGCGTTGCCTCTGTGGGTGGCGGTGTTGTTGGCGAGTATAGCGGTTGTGGACTCTCCAGTCGGAAAGTGTCAAATACTGCCTGTACGGTAGGCAAGCCCAACTGATCGATCAAACGGGCGAATGGGGCGGGGCAGGCAAAGCCATATGCCTCGCGCAGCGTGAGCGCCATCCTCGGCAGACGCACCGCGCAGTTTAGTTCCAGATCGTTCAACTCGACGGGAACGGTAGCGTTCTCGATTTCTTCGTCTAGTGGCACGCCGACCAGCAGCGCAGCGGCAAGCAAGGGGGTTTGAAGCGTGCTGCCCGGTTGGTAGCTTCCCTGCACGGCGCGATTGAAAAATGGATTGTTTGGGTCAACTTTCAGGGTTTCCCAATCGGCGTCGAGGGTGTTTGGATCGTAGGTTGGCAGACTGACCAACGCCAATACTTCGCCACCGGGGACGCCCAGCACCACCGCCGCGCCATTTTGCCCTTGCATCGCATTGGCAACGGCGCGTTGAATTTCCAGATCAAGGGTCAGGCGCACGTCTGACCCTTCCTGTGGACGATGCAGCGCACCATCAATGAGTGTGGTAGTCAGGTCGCGCTCAAGGTTGTCGCCTCGCAGCATGGTGTTAAATGCTTCTTCTACGCCGGAAACCCCGTAGCGCAGGCTGTAGTAGCCAAGCGCCCCATTGGTTTCGGGATACAAATATTCGCGGATCACCGTGCCATTCGCCCGCCGTGAGACGACCAGCGGTTCGTAATTGCGGTCAACGATGTTACCCCGAAGGATGGATGCCTCTGCTTCGACACGGCGCGGGTTGTCTTCGCGCAGCAGAATCGTATCCTTCCCGGTGATTGCCCAGTACGCCGCTGTCAGTGCGATGATCGCAAAACACACCAGCAGCCCGGCGAGCAGGCGGTTGACCTCGCGCGTGAATTGCACGTTAACTTTCCTCAGATGACAGCCGCAGCAGAAGCCCGACGCTGATAAAACTCATCAGCAAAGAGCTACCGCCGTAGCTGAAATAGGGCAGCGTCACTCCTGTGAGCGGGATGAGCTTGAGCACACCCGCCATGATCAGGAGACTCTGCACGCTGAAAAGCAGGCTCAATCCGATAGCAATTAATGTATGGAACGGACGCCCGCGCTGCAAGATGGCGATACGCAGCCCGCGCATGACAAACGCGGCGATGCACACGATGACGACAATCACGCCGAGCAGTCCCCATTCTTCCGCCAGCGCCGCGAAAACGAAATCCGAGTGGACGACGGGGATATAGATCGGGGAACCCTGCCCGATGCCCTGTCCTATCACACCACCTGCTGCGAACGCCATCAGGCTTTGCACAATTTGGAAGGCGCGGGTGTCGGCTTCGGGCCATGGATTAAGCCAGATGTCTACCCGAAGCTGAACCACGTCGAACAGGCGGTAGGCGACGATGGCAGCAGTGAGGATGAGCAGCGCCCCAATCACCAGTAACGGGGTGTAGGCACTGGCGACGTAGAGCAGCACGAGGAAGACCACAAAGAACAGAATCGCCGTGCCGAGATCGCGCTGCCAGATGAGAATGATAACTGATAGTCCCCACATGAGCAGAATCGGACCAATAATACGTGGTGAAAGCGATAGCCGACGCTGCTCGGTTTCGAGTCCTTCAGCACGTAAGGCGGGGTACTGTTCGCCCAGATAGCTCGCAAGGAAAGCGACGAGGATAATTTTCAACGCCTCGGAAGGTTGAAAATAAAAGTTGCCGAAGCCAAGCCATAGCTGCGGTGCGCCCGCCTGACCTGACGGGTTCGTGCCAAGGAGGATTGTGGCGACAAGTAAGGCAAGACCGCCAAGCAGGAGGATATAACGGTACATCCGCAGCCAACGTAGGACGTTGGGTACGGCGACCACAACGAGCATCGCCGCCGTTGAAAGTGCCAACCACACCACTTGTCGATCCGCGAAGTTGGGTGCAAGCCGCTCGATGAGGATTAACCCCCATCCACTCATGAACATTGCCAGCGGAAACAATAGTGGGTCTCGACGAGGAAGCCAGCGATCCAGCAGCCTTGAACCGATAAAGGCACATAAGACCCAGACAATGGGATGCAGCCAGTCGCCAAGACCTCGCCCTTGGAGCGTGAGTGACAGCGTATTTATGATGACGAACAATCCGCCGACGATGAGCAAGCCGCGCTCGATTCCTAGCTGAGGCGTAGGTTCGAGGGTGTCCGGCGAAACTCTGAGCGTGTCAGTCGTGGTCACGTGAACAATCGTCCAACAATCGGGCGTAAACGGTTGAGTGTTTCGGCTGGAATGGCGGATCGGTCAGATAAGATGGCGTTGTCGAGCGCGGTGTGGCAGGTGCAAACCCGATTTTCATCCAGTTTTTCGACGGCATCCGCAATCGCCTGCTGAGCGATGTCGAGGTTGTGGTGCATGGTTTCGATGACCATCTCAACTGTGACGGGTTCTTCGCTTTCGTGCCACACGTCGTAATCGGTGATGTGCGACATGGTGGTGAAACAAATCTCCGCCTCACGTGCAAGGAAGGCTTCGGGGCAGGTGGTCATGCCGATGATACTGCATCCCCACTGGCGGAAAATGTTGCTCTCGCCTTTCGTGCTGAAACGAGGTCCTTCAACAATCACGAATGTCCCGCCTTGATGCACCGTGCCGCCGACAGATCGCACCGACTGCGCGACCTGTTCGCTCAATTCTGTGCAGAAGGGGTCAGCAACCGAGACGTGCGCGACCAGACCTGTATCGAAGAATGATCGCCCACGCTCGGCTTTGGTATTGTCATAAAGCTGATCCGGAATGACGATGTGACCGGGAGCATAGTCCTCGCGCAGTGAACCACAGGCGTTGACGGCGATGATGTGGCGCACGCCGAGCATCTTCATGGCGCAGATATTGGCGCGGTAAGGCACCGTCGTCGGCGTGAAGAGGTGTCCTATTCCGTGGCGGGGCAGAAAGGCAACACGCTTGCCTCGCAGCGTACCAATCACAATATCGGCGCTTGGCTTTCCGAACGGCGTATCGACGGATCGCCGCTCAATATCGGTGAGTTCGGGCATGGCATATAACCCGGAGCCGCCAATTACGCCTATCTTCACAGCTTCCATTGCTAATGCTCCAGATCAAGACGGAAACGCATCTTGCCAATGCCGATGATGTCGCCATCGGTAACGATGACGGACTGTGTAACCGGCATTCCGTTCAGGGTAGTGCCATTACGACTCTTACGATCTTCCAGCCACCACTGCCCGTTGCGCATGGCGATGACGGCGTGTTCCGAACTTGCAAAACTATCGTCGATGGGGATGGTATTGGTGGGAGCGCGTCCCATGCTCGTGATTGGCAGCAAGGGGTACGATTGACCTGTGACCGCATATGTGCCATCGACCTCAATTAGGCTGGTGAGCCGCCCATAGACACGGCGACTGGCTTCTGCCTGCGTCGCCGCGGTGTGATAATCGCGCCACATGAACACAAACAGCAACACCAGCACAGCGATCAGCAGTGCGCCAGAGATCAATCGCAAGAGGAAAAGCACAAGTTCGGTGCTCACGTGGCGTCTCTACAAATCAATCGAAGTCGTTGCGCCAGTCTGCATGTCGGCTGGACGTGGGTCTTCAAGATATACCAGTCGGGTTCTGCCGAGTTGGATAACATCACCGGGTTGCAAGCGATGTTCGCGCACCTGCACATCGTTGACGAAAGTACCAGTCTGACTGTTTGAATCGAAAAGTGTATAAGAACCGAAACGCAGGCGCAACTGCGCATGGTGACGGGAGACATGCTGATCGTTCAAGACGATGTGGTTTTCACGGCTTCGCCCGATGTTGATGAGTGTTTCGGTGATTGGGAATACATCCTTGCCATTGACGATAATCTGCGCATTGTGTGGCGGAAGTTGATTTTCCGGCGGCAGTTGGATGCGCTCCATGACGGCAGTCGCGCTCTTGTGCTGCTCTATGTGATTGGCATGAACGAACAGTTCGGAAGCAGCCAGATCGGGATCGGCGATGATTCGTATCATCGGCGTGTGTTTAAGACGGTATCCGGCGTGCCGTGCCAGTTGAACCATGTGCTGACTCAGAATGGACGCGAGGGCTGGCTGCCGCTTCAGTAAATGTTCCTGAACTTCAGGATTCATGCGGATTACATATTCATCAGGGGCGATAGGGCGTGATTCATGCTCTTCACCCGCTTGCAGGTTGTTCTCCATTGCTCTCGAAAGCTCTAGCGCAATATCCTGAGGGCGGATCGATTTGCTGAAAATCTGCGCAAATGCGCCCTCAATGAGTCTTTCGAGCTGGGCTTCGAGGCGTGAAAGTTTGGGATCGCTCATGGCGGCATTATAGCGTGATGGCGCTGAAACGTACAACCATAAAGATCAAAACGGGGCGTATCGAGCGCCCCGTTTCGGCTGTGGACATAAATCCTAGTGACTATTGAAAGCGTGGGATGAACACCGGTTCTTCAGGTACGTAATCCAGCCACGTATCGTAAATCTGGATATTCGTTCCTTCAGCGTCGCGCAAATCGTCTACGTATTGCTCTGCTTCTGCGTCCCGCGCTGCTTCGTATTCCTCGTCGCTTTGTTCGCGGTCTTCGCGCCCGCGCAACTGAAGAATATAGTAGCTTGATCCTGATTGGATGGGTCCGATCAGCGCACCGATTTCGGCTTCGCTCAACGCAGTTGCAACGGCTTCACCATAGTTGGTTTCAAAAGTCGATTCCGGCTGCCAGCCCAATTCGCCACCCTGAACGTTAGACGAATCGGTAGAGACTGACTGCGCCAACTCTGCGAAAGGCTCACCCGCTTGCAAAGCCACGAGGATTTCCTGTGCGCGTTCTTCGCTGTCCACTGCGATCAACCGCACGTTGACGAATGGCACGGTGCGTGGCAGGTCTGCCGTGATATGATCGCGGAGTATCTTCCGAAGCGCCATTTCCTCGAACATCTGGTTGATTTCTTCATCGCTCAAGCCCGTATCGCGGCGAACCACACTGTAGTAATCATCGCGCAGTGTAGTGAAATTTTCCGCGCGTTGCGTGGCATCCGGCGTAGTGGTTGGGGTCGCTGACGGGAATGGCGTGAACGTTGCCGTCGCCGTCAGTTCAGGGGTCGCCGTTGCAGTTGGTGTGTTGGTCGGCGTTGGCGAGACGAACGGAGTCGGCGATGTCGTTGGCGTCGAGGTGGGGGTAGGTGTGAACAATCCTTCGTTCGGATCGTAGCCAAAAAACTCGTTAATCTGTTCCTGTACATCTTCGGGCGTTACTTCCAGCCCCAACTCTGCCGCACGCTGGCGAATCAGTTCATTGTCAATCATTTCGTTGAGGACACGATTGCCCAGTTGATCAGGAACTTGAATTTCATTCAGCCAGATGCTGTATGGAGGTTGGCTGCTCAGAAAACTTGCCACCTGATCCTGCGGGATGCCAAAAAGCTGTGCCTCCGCAATCGCCTGATTGAGTTGGATATTGATCAGCGCACGCTCCAGACGAACGCGGCGCTGGAATTCGCCTATCGTGATGATCTCATCATTGACTTGTGCAGCGGGCTGCCCCGGAACCACGAATTGATCGATGGCAAGGGCAACAATCAATACCAATGCAGCAATGCCAAGCACAATCGCCGTGATAAGAATGATATAACGTTGAATGACCGCCTCGCGCTCGGCTTTGGTCTTGTATTCCCGAATGAGGCGAGGTTGTTTGTTTTTCCCGGCTGTAGCATCAGCGCGGGAACTGGGCTTCGCAGGCGTGCGTGGAGGCTGCCCGCCCGTTTGACCACGTTTCGACATGGTAGCTCCTTGAAGAAAGAAAGGGCATCCTTCGATGCCCCTGCCGCGCTTAGTCAGATACGATTACGAATGGCAGCAGTGCCAGATGACGCGCACGCTTGATTTCCCGCGCGAGTTCGCGCTGGCAGCGGGCGCAGTTTCCAGTCTGGCGGCGCGGCTTGATCTTTCCAGTTTCGCCAATGTAGCGGCGAAGCGTTTCAACATCCTTGTAGTCGAAACACTTACCGGGAGGGCAGTAACGAGTGTTGCGGAACCGTCGCCCACGCCCACTATCTGGTGACGGGCGTGTTCCACGCTCGCCCTCATCTGCCCTGCTAGGGCGGGCACTCACTTCTTCGGTGTCGATGTCAGTCACAGGTCATCTTCTCCTGATTAGTTGTTGTTAGAAAGCGTAATCGCCGTTGTCGGCATCGTCGCTGACGAAATCAATATCTCCCTGCTGAGAACGTCGCTCGCCGAGCAGGATCATTTCGTTGGCAACCAGCTCGGTGCGGAAGTGCTTTTTGCCCTGCTCATCTTCCCAACCGCGTGTTTGCAGTCGCCCTTCCACATACACCTGCTGGTTTTTGGTCAGGTGCGCTTTACAGATTTCTGCCAGCGTTCCCCATGCCACTACATTAAACCATTCCGTTTCTTCGCGGCGTTCGCCTTCGGCGGACATCCACGTGCGGCTGGTCGCAACGCTGAAGCTCGTTACAGGTCGTCCACTGGGGGTGTAACGCATTTCCGGGTCACGCCCCACATTACCGATAATAATGACTTTATTTAGACCGCGTCCCATGAGTTACCAACCTTGAACCGCGATGGCAGGCTTGGCGACTGCTCTCCCGCGTCTACTCGTCTGTACGGACGATCAGATAGCGTAAAATAAATGGTGACAGATTGAGGTTACGTTCAATCTCCTTCAAAGCGCGAGCTTCGATCTGCGATTCCATGAGTACGTAGTAGCCTTCGCGCTGTTTGTCGATCTCATACGCGAGCTTTTTCCGCCCCCATCGATCAATTCGGGTGACTTGACCCAGTTGCTCTGCCTCGATCCAGCCCCGAACCTGATCAATGGTGTTATTGACCTGATTCTCGTCGGTGTTATCGAGCCGAACAATAAACGTGACTTCATATGGTCTTTTCATTGGGGTAAATTCAATTCTCCTTTCCCCGGGATTGCCCTGCGTGTGACAAGTGGTGTCACCTTGCAGAGCGGAAAGTTGTGCGCTGCGGGGACATATTACATGATGGATGGTGGATTCGCAACGGTGAGTTCACGTTCAAGGGCGAGGCGTGAACACGAAAGCGCCAATGCCACCACCAACCAGAGCAGCGTAATCGAAGCGTGGAAATCGAGCCGGAAGTAATAGTGATCGGCGATTGCGTTCAACAGTAAGGCGATCAATGCGGCATGACAGCCAAGAAAGATCGAGCGTAGCTGCGGGTCGTGTTTGACGAAACGCCACGCTCTGGCTCCATATGCAAAGACGCCAATCATCAGCAGCGCAAACAACCCTACGCCAACCAAGCCGATATGATTCGCCATGATCAGGTACGTGCTCGCCACCTCGGTGTACAGACCGATTTCCGGCGTGCCTGTAAACCCGACTCCAGCGATGGGGTAGCGGCTGATCAATTCCAGCGAATCGCCGTATTCACCCAGTCGCATCTGTGTCGAAAGGTCTTGTGCGGTGAACGCCTCGACAAAACGTTCGACCAAGCCCCGCGTTTGTGGCAACAAGAGTACCAATAGGACGCCGAGCAGAAGCAGCACAAGAAACCGGCGATAGCCCTTGAACAGCCCGATAAACAGCAAGCCAACCGCAAAGGCAAGCATCGACGCCCGCGAGGACGTGAGCACCAGCGCCACCCCGACGATACCAAGAACGCCCCATGCGATCTGGCGAGTGCGCAGCACCGGATTACGCGC
>DATGQJ010000367.1:0-2006 GCA_035304265.1 Oceanobacillus sp. | reverse complement strand
CGGCAGCGCGACGGTGCGCTGGTATCGCCCGCAGGAATATTACGAAGATGGCTGGCATGGCACATGGGCAATGGACGGCGGCGCATTGATGAACCAGTCAATCCATCACATCGACGCGCTGCAATGGCTGATGGGCGATGTCGAAAGCGTTTTCGCCTACGCGGGAACGCTGGCGCACCGCATGGAAGCCGAAGACGTGGGCGTGGCGGTGGTGCGCTTCAAAAGCGGGGCGCTTGCTACCATCGAAGGTTCGACCATCACGTGGCCCGAAAATCTCGAAGGTTCCGTTGCGCTGTTCGGTGAACGTGGCTCAGTGAAAGTCGGCGGGACGGCGCTCAACCGTAAAATCCTCTGGAAAGTGGAAGGGCAGTTGGAGCACGAGCGCGAACTTTTGATGCGCGATACCGTCGATCCGCCAACCGTCTACGGCTACAGCCACCGCGAGCAGATCATCGAAATGGCGACGGCGATCCGCGAAGGACGCCAACCCTCTACGCATGGGCGCGAGGCACGGCGTTCGCTGGCGTTGGTCTGCGCCATCTATGAATCCGTCCGCACCCGCCGCGAAGTCCTTATGTGATCGCAGCGCATAAGCCAGTGTAGAGTCAAAAACAGGTGTACATACGTGCGGTTGTGTACCTGCTTGGGGGAGCTATGAAAATAGCATGGATGGCGTTGAGCATCTTCGCATACGCAATCGCCGGGTACCTGCTGGGGCTGATCATTGGGTTCACCATGTTTGATCCCAATGCGGATGTATACGCCCTTCTTGGCGTCGTGCTCGCCGTCGTGGGGTTATTGCTCGGCTTAATCCCGGCGTTTCGCCGTGCAGCAGGCGGCGTCTTCGGCGCAGTGGTTGGATTTTACATCGGCGCGGTCATCTCGACGTTGTTATTCGGCAATCCTCAGACCGACGATTTGTTAGAAGTTTTGCAGCGAGGTGTGGTGCTTCCTATTGTGATTGCCGCCATCGGCGTCGTCATCGGCGCTCGTGTGATCAAACCACATTTGAGCCTGTCCGCGCTGGGATTTTTGTTGGGTGGGTTTTTGGAGGGATTTGTCTTTCTTGCAATCGGGGTCGCTTCTTCAACCTCGATAGTAATGCTGTCTCCTTTTGTGATCGGCAGTGGCGTAGTGATCGGAGTAGCTTTATGGATGTTACAACGACGCTCGCCACAGCCCCAAGTTGACGCCCGATAATGCGTTTCCAACGTCTGTTCCTCATCCTCTTTGCCGTCTATGCCCTGTTCGTGGGCGGGGGTCCATACTACTACACTGTTTTTCCGGTGCGGGTGCTGCATCACGTCGTCATGACGATAGCGCTGGCGTGGTGGTTGTTCCGCCGTCTGCGCGACGGACTGCCGCTTACCCCGCTGAACGTCGGGCTGTATGCGGCGGTAGTCGTATGGGCGGTATCTGCCATCTTCAGCACCGACCCCCGTATGGCGGTAGAAAACCTCTGGTTTCCCCTCGTTCACCTGATCATCTTCTTCTTCATTGCTGATCTGTTTCTGCGCGGGCGACAGCGCCTTGTCATGGAGACACACTTTTTGCTGGTGACGCTGGCGGTAATTATGGCGCTGGTGCAGCTTGCCTCGTGGCTGTTCGGGTTGGGCATCGTGCCGGGAACTGAAGTCGGCTGGCTTTCGGTGCTGGGTCCCGATCTACCGCTGCCGCTGGTGTTCCCCATGCTCTATCTGCCCTTGGGCGTGACCACGTGGATGGCGGCGTATACTGCGCCCAACGTCCTGCTGGCGTTCGGCTGGTCACTCACCGCTCGACAGCGCGATTTTCGGATCGCCCTGCGTGTATTGACCGTGTGCTTGCTGCTCGTCCTTGTTTTAACCTTCTCACGCGGTGGCTTCATTTCGCTGGGGGCAGGCGCGGCGTTATTCGTCATCCTGCGGCTTTCGCAAAGCCAGTTTGTGCGCGAGTTGAATTTGCAGCGTGTTGCGACGGCGCTGATTCCGGTGGGGCTGATCGTTGGTGTAGCCGCCGTGATCGTG
>DATGQJ010000366.1:0-3994 GCA_035304265.1 Oceanobacillus sp. | reverse complement strand
CGCTGGGCGACCTGATAAAACAATTCGGCACTGGCAAGGGTGAGCAAGGTTGAATTGCCGCCCAATCCGGCGTTACCAAACGACACCATCATAGGGCGATCCGCCTCAATCGCCGCGCCGACGATCTGCGGCATGGCGTCGTAAGCGGGGAGTGGGCGCAGCGGAAATGACTCGCGGCGGCGGCGTGCCACCTGTGTCGCAATCACCGTGACGGCGAGCGCGAAGACAATGATGACGGTTGTGATGACCTGAATGCTGCTATCCACCTTGCTGTCCTTCCAGACGCTCGCGCAGCCGCATCACGCCGCCGGGTTCTTCCAGCGCTTCTGCCAGCCCGGTCAGCGCATTGCCCCAAAATTCCTGCCCGATCACACGCGCGGCAGGCTGCGCGACCCAGATCAACTGCGCTCCCAGTGGACCAAAGGGTTCGAGCACGTCCAATGCCGTGCAAAACACCTGTTCCAACCCACGCGCTTGAATTTGCTCAATCCAGTCCATGAGAAGAGTATAGCACAGCCTAAGTGCGTGAGAAAAATGAAGACCTATGTGCTTGCGGTTCGAAAATGGTTTGTTAGGACTTAAGTGCCCCTGAGAGTTGCACCCACCCGATCCTTCGATCTATAGTTGCCCGTTGTGCGAGGGGCAAGATAGAGTCTTGCCCTGTGTTGTGTCTGCGCCTGTACTGTGGAGTGTATCCCCTGCGTTTCTCGAAACTCGCTGCGCCCGTCCTGATACTGCTCACGCTGCTGTTCTTCTACCGGCTGGCATTCACCGATTTGATCCTCGCGCGTGGGGACACCTTCGCCTATTTCTATCCCTACTGGCAGGCGCGAAATGCGGCATTCATGGCGGGGCAGCTTCCGTTATGGTCGCCCGATCTGTTCATGGGTGTGCCGCTGCTCGCCAACAGCCAGATCGGGACGTTTTATCCCCCCAACTGGATCGTCGCGCCGCTTTCGCCGCCGGATGGCATTCGGGTGAGTATCCTGCTGCACGTAGCATGGGCGATGGCAGGGACTTACCTGCTGGCGCGGAGAACGCTCGGCGTTGACCAATTGGCGGCGCTGCTGGCGGCGGTACTGTTTGGACTGGGCGGTTACATCGGTGCGCACGTCGAGCAGATCAACCAGCTTCAGGGCTTGTCGTGGATGCCGTGGCTGTTCCTGCTTTTTGATCGCGCGATTCGGCTTCCCATGCGTACCGCTCCTTTGCTGGCGATGGGGTTGGCGCTGCAATTTTTCACCGGACACACCCAAACGGTGTTCATCACCGCTTTTGGATTAGGCATCTATGCACTGTGTACCCGGCAAATTCGCCCGCTGCTCGTGCTGCTGATCGCCGGAATCGGAGCGCTGGTGCTGACGCTGCCGCAGTTGATCCCCACGCTGGAAATGACCGGAGTCTCCAACCGGCGCGGCGGCTTGAATCCCAATCAGGCGACGGCATTTTCATTCAGTCCGTTCGTGCTGGGTCGCGGCTTGCTGCCCAGTTATGACTTGCTGATCTTCGGTGAGTACGTTGCCTACACAGGCGTGATCGGGATCGGGCTGGCGTTGGTAGGCATCTTCACCCGTAACGTAGGGGCGATTCATGAATCGCCCCTACCTCGTCTCCGCTGGGGAACGCCTTTGTCGCCGCGCGTGACGTGGATCATCGTCATGCTGATCGGGTTGTTTCTGGCGTTCGGGCTATACAACCCGCTTTACTGGTCGCTGGCGTCGCTGCCCGGCTTCAATCTGTTCCGGGTTCCGGCACGCTGGTTGGCATTATTCGCGCTTGGCATGGCGCTGCTGGCGGCAGTTGGCTTACAGCGCTTGCGCGATACGTCACGCCCTCGAATCGCGATTTTCGGTGTAATTGCATTGATCATCGGTGGGCTGGCGGCAAGCAGCACCCTCACCCTGCGCCAACCTGACCTCACGCCTGTGAGCCTGCCGACAAACATCACACTGATCGGGTGGATGGTGGCGCTGGTGGTGTTGCTTCTGCTGGCGTGGCGACGCGCTCCGCGATGGTTGGCGCTGGCGGCAGTGATCGAGCTTTTCCTCGCTTCGCAGGTCTTGCCGTTCAACGATCTCTCCTCGCCAGAGGTTTACGCAAATCGGCGCTTTACCACTAACCAGTTACTTGCCTATCGAGACGAAACGGCGAGTCCGGTTTTCGGGCGGTTGTTGAGCATCAGCGAGCTTTTGTTTGATCCGGGTGATCGATTCGCGCTGGAGGCACATTTTCGCGCGGCGGGCATGTCCGACGCAGCGATAAACACCGCGTTCACGGCGATCAAGATGCAGGAAACGCTCTCCGCCAATCTTCCGATGTTGTACAACTTGCCAAGTGTCGACGGCTTCGACGGCGGGCTGCTGCCAACCGCGTATTACACCGCCTTCACCTCGCTGCTGCTCCCGCCGGACGAACTGCGCACCGTCGATGGTCGGCTGCGGGAAATCCTCGCTCGTCCTGAAGAATGCCGGGGCGCATGTATTCCCGATCAGCGCTGGCTCAATCTGATGGGCGTGCAGTATTTGATCACCGACAAGATTTACGACGTGTGGCATGAGGATATCGCCTACGACACCACCTTCGAGCGTACCCTTTCACCGGAGTCATCATTGGACTACGTGGTGATTCCACCCTTTCAGGCGACGGCGCTTAATCTGCTCGTCACCTGCGCTGAATGCGCCACTATCACGATGACGTTAACCGACGAGGCAGGCGAGGAAACGACCATCTCTCTTCCGTTGGATGTGAATGGCAATGAGCCGACGCCTGTAAGTCTTGCACTGCCGGATGTGATTACCCCGGTAGTCGTCCATCTGGAAGCGGATCGTCCGGTCACTGTCACTGCCGCGACACTCGTAGATACACGCACGGGTGATTTCCAGCAGCTACAGCCCGCGCCATGGCAGCGCATTCTCTCCAGCGATATTGAGTTATACGAGAACAGCGACGTTTTGCCCCGCGCGTTGCTGGTCTACGATGTACGATTTGTACCTGACAGCGATCTCGGCAGCGAGATGGCGCTCGAAGGAATGCGGGATGAATCATTCGATCCGGCGGCAGCGGTGTATATCTCCGGCGAGACGATAGAAGAGTTCGCGGATGTGGGGGCGCAGCGTGGGGATGCTGCGGTCACGGAATATGCCCCCACGCGCGTTGTCGTAGACGTTCACGCCGATGCGCCCGCATTTCTGCTGCTCACCGACGCTTACTACCCCGGTTGGATGGCAACCGTAAACGGCGCACCCGTCGAGGTGCGCCGCGCCGACGTGATGTTTCGCGCTGTGCCTGTGCCAGCAGGCGAAAGCACCGTCATCTTCGAATATCGTCCCGTGTGGCTGCCCGCCGCGCTTATCGCCGGAGCGGTTGTATGGCTGCTGGCAGCATTATGGGTCGGGATAAGCTTCCGCCGTTCAGCTACGCCGTCGTGACAGGCGGCTGGAAAATCTTCTCAAGCCGGTTCAGGATGGTCGAGATGAACAATGCCAGAAACGCGGCAACCGTTCCGCCAGCTTCGCCGCTGATGTAGGGATTGTCAGGAATTGCCAGCGCCCACGCCAGAAACGCCAATGCTGAGGCGAACATCTTCCAGTAGGGGAACTGGGACAGCGGCGGGAAGGGCGACATCTTCGCCTCTCGCCGTTTGACCGCGAGTGCAAGCAGAACGAAGATCGGGGTGAGCACCGCAAACGCCCAGTAGAGAAACTGCGCGTCCACAAACGAGAATACGCTGCTGAGCGCCGGACGTGCAGAAACGGCGGCGACGTACAGCGTCAGGGTTTCCACCGGAAGATAGTTGGTCAACTGGCTCAGGCTGTCGTTTGCCCGGCTTTCCTGAATGGCGACTTCAACAGCTGCCTCAGGAGGTATGGTCTCCGAAGGAGGGATAACGTCAGTCGGCTCAATGCTGCGCCGCACGCTGGGTCTTGGTGCGACTCGATCTCGGAAAGCCTGATTACGTCGCAGTTCATCATTGGTAAGAGAATTAATGCTCATT
>DATGQJ010000365.1:0-3143 GCA_035304265.1 Oceanobacillus sp. | reverse complement strand
TAAACTCTCTTCGCATATAGACCGTAAGGGCGCACCTGCGTGTGCGCCCATCAAGATAAAGTCTGCAATCATCACCACAGGTGAAAAAGTCCGCTAAAGAGACTGGTTTGAAGCGCCTTGAGTGTGGTGGCCGGACAAGTCTGGCGGCGGACGACAAGATCATCCTCTTTTCATCATTTAGGGTTCATTCCCCAACCTGTGACATTTCCCCTAAATCATGTGACGTTTTTCACTAGTTGCAACCTTTCTAACTGTGGTTGACTCAAGATGTATCACAATAACAAGAAGGTCAGTCATGGTCGTTTATCCACCAGATGAATGGACTCTCCGCGAGAAAATCTGTGAAATCGGGCGTTTGATGCGCCAGTACAACTACGCCGAGGGCACCAGTGGCAATATCAGCGCCCGCATCGATAGCGAGCGCGTCCTTTGTACGCCCAGCGGCTTGGCGAAGGGGCACATGACCCCGGATCAACTGATTGTCGTCAATATGGACGGTGAGAAAATCGGACCGCACAACCCCGCAAACCGCGATCTGCGTCCCACCTCTGAAATCCTCATGCATCTGGAGTGCTATCGGCAGCGCTCCGACGTTAATGGTGTCGTTCACGCGCACCCGCCTACCGCCGTCGCGCTCACCTGCGTCGGCGTGAGCCTTGAGCAGTGTATTCTGCCCGAAGTCGTGATTATGCTCGGCTTGGTGCCTACCGCGCCGTATGCCACCCCCTGCGGCGCGGAAGATCGCGACTCAGTCTGTGAACTGATCGCCGATCACGACGCGATTATGCTCGCCAATCACGGGTCGCTGACGCTTGGGAGGGATGTCTGGACGGCGTACCTGCGCCTTGAGGTTTTGGAGCACTTCGCCAACGTCCTCTACCGGACACATCAGCTTGGCGGGGCGAAACCGCTTCCCTTTGACGAAGTGGACAAGCTGCTCGAACTGCGCCATCGCATCGGGTTAGGACACCCGAACGACGAAGAACTGTTCCACGAATGGTACGACAGCATCCGCTATCGCTACGACTATTTCCGCGTGTCAGCAGGGTAACGCTCCCCTGCTGCCCTGTTCTCCACCTGAGCGCCTCGGTTAAAGAAAGTCCGTATCCCCTCCCTTAAAAACCGAGGCGCTCAGGGTTTTTTATTGCATTGACTCACACCCCGATTACCCCACTTGACTCTCTCATTATGTGAGAGTTCATAATGAAGCCTGAAACGCGCGTTTCAGATCAGGTTTATCTATGTTCAAAATTGGGGATTTTTCCAGAATCAGTCAGGTGTCGATACGCTCACTGCGCCATTACGACGAGATCGGGTTGTTCAAGCCTGCGTATACCGACCCGTTTACCGGCTATCGCTACTACACCGCCGACCAACTCCCGCGCCTGAACCGGATCGTCGCCCTCAAGTCGCTGGGCTTGTCGCTGGACGAAGTGGCGCTGCTGGTCAACGATGATCTCTCGGTGGAGGTCATACGCGGCATGTTCAAGCTGCGCCAATCACAGCTACGACGGCACATTCTTGAGGTCGAGTCCCAGTTGAAAGCGGTTGAGATGCGCCTCAAGCAGATCGAGACCGAAGGCACGCTGCCAGAGACCGAGCCTGTGATCAAGCGCTTGCCGGAGCAATCCATCATCTCGATACGCGAAATTGCGCCGACATTGAGGTCAATGGGCGATCTGCTGATGTCCATGCACACAGTGGTGCGGCATCAGGCGAAAGAGGCGGGCTACGGCGTGGCGGTCTTTTATGACTGGTACTATGACGACATCGACTCGGATTGGGAACTGGGATTCGCCGTGCCGGAGACGTTTGACCGGACGGTGAGGCTGGAGGACGGACGAACGCTCACGATGCACGTCCTTCCCGCCGTCGAGCAAATGGCGTGCGTCACCTACGAGGGCAACTACTTCGGTCTCTCTCAGGGCTACAGTCAACTTGGCGTGTGGCTGGACGAACGTGGCTACCGTATCTGCGGGGAAGCGCGTGAACTGTTCCTGCACATCGGCGACGCCGACCATCAAGACGAGAACGTGACCGAAATTCAGTTCCCGGTGGAACAAATCCCCACTACCCCGCAAGGAGAATGAGGATGAGCAAGCGTAAAGCAGTTTTTGTTGTTCTGACTACGCTGATATTAGGAGCGTTCATGATGCTGTCCGCGAATGCGCAGGCGGTGAGTCCGCCGGAGGAGATTCACCAACTGGATTGGTTCATTGGCGAATGGCAGGTTGAATCGCGCTACCTGATAGACGAAGAAGCAGGTGAATGGCTTGAGGAAAGCGCAACTTCGACGGTTTCCCCCATCATCGGCAACTTCGCGCTGTTGGAGACCTACACGGGTATGCTTGGCGGAACGCCGATTGACGCGATCAGCGTGCGGACATACAACACCAATCGGGGCAAGTGGGAACAGCGCTGGATCGACAACACCGGATCAGTAGGCTTCGCCGAATACACGGGCGAGTGGAACGAAGAGACGGGTGAATTCATCGGCTACAACAACCGCGCCTTCACAGCCGAAGAGGACGGCGGGCGCGGTGTGCAGAACGGTGTCCGCGAAGTCTTCTTCAATATCGAGGATGACCGCTTCTCGTGGCGTTGGGAACGCAGCACCGACGGCGGCGATACCTGGACGGTGCTCTGGACGCTGGAATACACCCGCGTCGAGTAAACAATAGTATATCGGTTGCGGCGGTGCTCACTGCCGCAACCACCATCAATGATTCTGAACGTTAAACCTCAAGCGGCGTTGGAACGGCAACGCCCAGTTTCTCCGCCCACGATTGCAGCGCAGGCATAATCGTCGGGTACAACCAGACTCCATCCCGAAGCTGCTCGGCGCGACGTTGCAGGGCGCGGCTTCCGGGCAGGCGCACAGGCGGATTTCCCGGTTTAGTCGGGTTGGTGCGGCTTGCCTCTGCCAGCCATTCGGTTTCGCGGGTGAAAGCGTCCAAGCCCCCGAACGCCTGCGGGTTGATCACCTGCAAGAACACCGATGCGCCCCAGTTGGTCGGCTTGTCTGCCCGCCCATGTCCCGCAAGCGCCGAGGTCATGGCTTCGACCAGCAAGCCAAGCGCGAAGCCCTTGTAGCCCAAATCCATCCCGCCGAGCGGCAGCACCGAACCCGGTGGATCGGTGTA
>DATGQJ010000364.1:0-4765 GCA_035304265.1 Oceanobacillus sp. | reverse complement strand
TCATTCCACCTTTGCCACCAATCTATCACAAGATCAGGCAAAAATTGGAAAACGGCTGGAAATATTGGAACCAGCTTCTGCCCAAATTAGTTTGGATTTGGCAAGGATAACAGGCACTGGAAATCTACAAATTCCCGCATTTTTGTTCTACATTGCAGCGTTCCAACATAATTCTTATATAATTCAGAATAGCATAAATGGAATATAGGATTGTTCATACCATTCCAAGTAGCATACCTCGCAAGTGGAAAATTTATATTGAGTTGTTCGCCAAAAAGATTGAACTTCGGCAAGTTGAGGTAGGTAACCTGCATCATGTTCCTGTGGATGACGATGCCTTTTTCCCCGATATATCTTGAACTTCCAGTGGTGTCTTCGGCTTAATCTGGCACAACAATATCGAGATAAAGACAAAATGAACAATCAAGAATCCCCGCTCATTACTCGTTACTTTGGTGCGTTTATCGAAATACTCCGAGAAGCAGATGGCACGAACGGATTTTCATCATATTTCTTGAAGCATCAGTTTGCTCCGCAATTATTGGAGGATCGCCTGCGGCGAATAGAAGGAAGTGGGCAGACCCAGCTTATTCTGAGGGAAGTTGAAGGAGTGCAAGACCCGAATGAACTAGATGCGCGTCTTATTGATGCCTGGTGTGAGCTACGACTCCTAGATCAACTCATAACTGATGGATTTGAACACATCAGGAAAGAGATACAAACAGTGGACTTTAGAGCATCCTTAGGTGAACATCCGTTTGTTTTTCAGGTAAAGCATATAAGAAAATCAATTACAGAAGTTATTAATAAGTTTAACGAACGTGCCCATAGAAGATGAGAGCAGATACGTACAGGCTCTCCATATGGGGCAGCAGAAGAGATTGAGTTCAATTACGCAGAGCCACTCAGAACATTGTTCTGGGATACAATTGATGCCAAGAATGCTGATCTTGGAAAATGGCAGGGCAATGAAGCAAGATGCATAGTAATTGTGACCAATAAGTTACAAGATGATTGGATTCGCAACTTAGCAAGAGAAGCGATTTGTAAGGACATCAATGACCTTACGAGGGTAAATTTTGAACTGCTCTTGTGGCTCTCGGACAATGAGACCAATGACTGGTTCAAGGTAGACAGGTTAGATGGGCAGATAAGCATTACGCAAGAGTGGCGACCAAACTAAAAGCAAGAAATATGGTCCAAAATGCCGTCCAAAATGACCACATTTCCCCATCATTCCGTGATATGCTGCTAATGTCAGCACGTTAAGAATTGAATACCGCGCGGAGAAAATTTGTTGCTGCACTCAAGCCGCTTGTTGCCGCCGTTCTTCTCTCAATTGCTGCTGCGGCAGCTAAAAAAACACGAGTGCGGCGGCAGCAGCAGCAACAAAGGACTTGTGGCACTCATTGGCACTTGTGGCAGCGGTGCCACAACGACTGCCACAAATCGCACTCGGTGAAGGGCGTCCGTCAACCTTCAAACTCAGACGAAGTCAAATCCTCAATGATCTGGCTGCCGACAAGGTTCGCGTTGCAGGTCGCCACATCCGCGTCCGCATCCGGGTCATACAGGCGCACTTCCTCCATTGGCGCATCAGGGTTGAAGTAGTTGTAGATGGTGCGCGACATCTCTTCAATCAACGGCTCGGTCTGGGCGAACTCTAGCCACACCGGATTGTGCAGCACCACCACGAAGATGTACGCGCCGCCCGGTGAGAACACCACCGCCGCGTCGCCGTGTGTGTCGTTGATCCAGCCGTGCTTGTGCGATACCGGCACGTCCTCCGGCACGCCCATCTCGATCAGCGAGCCGATTCGGTTGTGGCTCATCACCTCAAGCATTTGGCGGCACTCAGTTGGGGTGAAATCATCGGGAAAGGCTTCCAGCAGCGCCCCGCCGTCGCCATAGCCGCACTGGTAGATGCCGTTGAGCAACGCCCCTATCTCACCCACCGTCATCTGGTTGTAGGGGTCAGGATCGGCGCTCACCTGATCCGCGCCTGTCGTCAGCGGCGGATGCGGCGCTTGCGGCGTGATGAACGGGTCATTGTCATACGGGGTATAGATGAACGTGCGTTCCGCCCCGAACTGTTGCAAGAACTCGGTCACGCGCTCCGCGCCCGTATACGGGTTGCCCGCGCCCACCTCTGTCAGCAGTTCGTTGGTGGAGATGTTCTCGCTGCACACCATTGCCTCGGCGACGGTATGCGCCTGTTGAACGTCCGGCGGCGTGTCCAACTGGCGGTAATATTCGGCAAGAATGGCGATCTTGTTCACGCTCATGCCGCTGAAAGCGTACTCGTCGCCAAACGAGATCGCTTCGCCGGTTTCGAGGTCCATCAGGAATAGCGCCCCGAAATGACTGGTCGCCGGGTCGAAATCCGCCGCCAGCATCATGTCCCAGAGTTGGCTTGCCAACGCGCTGAACTCCGGTGAAAGCGGAACGGGCGTCAAACCGGGCAGTACCCCCTGTTGGATGGCGGGCGGCGTTGGCGTCAGCGTCGGCAAGTTGAAGTTCGTCTGGGTGATGGAAGGCAAAGCGTACAAGTCGCCCTGTATCTCCAGCAAATCGAGGGCAACCCACGCCTGACCATTGGGTGACAGCGGATAGTCGATTTGCACCCATGGAAGCTGCGTGTGCCACGCCGTGATGTTCAGCACTTCTCCGGCACGCGCCACGCCGATTCGGGGGAAGTCCACGCCGGGACCATAGCGGATGTTGATCTCGCCCAGCACCGTTCCGGTCACGTTACTGGTCGGGGTTGGCGTCGAGATCGGCGCGGTTGAAGGAACTGCCGTCTGGCTGGCAGCAGGCGTGCTCACAGCAGGCGTCGAAACCGGAGTCACATCGCTCAAGTCCAACGTGGACAATGCAACGCTGTTAATGTCGCCCTGCACCGTCACCAGATCGGCAAACACCCATCCGAGCGGTTGGTTGGTCGTCGGGTCACCGAGCAGATACCACGGGAAGAACTCGCTCCGTCCAATCACTGGATAGCGCGTTCCCGCCACGATCTGCCCTAGCATAGTTGCTTCGACGTTGGGCATGGCACGTAGATTCGCCTGCCCCACTGCTTCCGCCGTCACCGACGACTGCGCAACAGTTGAGAAGGTGGTTATCAAGGCAAGACTCGCACAAAGCAACAGAATCAGGATGAACATCCACTTGAACGGTTTCACCAGAGCAAACCTCTTTGTCCTTTTGGCGATTCGACGGGGCATTATAGCATGAGTCGTTTTCCGCTCGATTTCGTCTCACCAGCGTCTAATTTCCCGCTTGACACTGCCCACTTCTCTGCTACAATCCCACTTATACACGCCGAAGTGGCGGAATTGGCAGACGCGCTACGTTCAGGGCGTAGTTCCTTCACAGGAGTGTGGGTTCGACTCCCACCTTCGGCACACAAGGCTCAGGTTAACCTGAGCCTTTCTGATTCCATGTTATACTGAACGTGGTGTAAGTTCCCTCTGAGATGGCGTTCAATGGCTGTTGACTCTCCAAAGCGCAAACGAACCGAAGTCCGACGCCGCACCGGACAGTTCTCCGGCGTGCAGGTGATGTTCGCCGCTATCCTCTCCATCGGCTTATTCCTCGCCATCGACTTCAGCGGACGCATCGCCGCCAACCAGCCACTTCAGCAGGCTTACGAGCGCGTTCAGGCGGAAATCGAGCAGCTTCGTCAGGAACAAGAGGCATTGCTCGCCGAACGGGATTACGTGCGCAGCGATGCGTATGTGGCGTTGTGGGCACGCAGCGAAGGCAAGATGATACAGCCGGGCGAAGTGTTGATCGTCCCTGTCCCTTCAAGCGAGGACATGGAGTTGACGCCAACGCCGCAGATCACATTCGAGGACTTCGAGACAACATCCTCGCAACCCGAAACGTGGACGGTCTGGTGGAACCTGTTCTTCGACAGTCCACCGCCCGAATTTGAGTAAAACGGGTCTATTCTGCGGTTTCTTCGGGGATAAGCTGTGGTGGTTGTACTCCGGCAAGGCGGGTGATGGTGGCGTGGTTATTGCCTGCCGTGAACACCAAGCCCACTTGAGCAACTGCGACTTTGACCACGCCGATACCGAAGACTTCACCATCCGGCGATTGGACGCTGCTGGTCAACTTTCCAACCTCGCGTCCGTCGAGCAGGAGCGGCGCTGGCGCTTCCGTCAAACCGTCCAGTTGCAGCGAAACGATGGTCTTTGCCAGCCGTCCGCGACTTTCCATCCGAGCGATGATCTCCTGTCCGGTGTAGCAGCCTTTATTAAAGCTGACCTCATCCCACAAACCGACTTCAAGGGGAATGTAATCGGCGCTCAATTCCCGCCCTACCCCCGGACGCCCTGCGCGGATTCGCAGCGTGTTATAGGTCAACGAGCCAGCGGGGAGCAGTCCGAACGACTTTCCGGTTTCAAGGATTGCAGTCCATACCGACTCCGCCGAATCGTTCGGGACGATGAAAACCCACGCCTCACCCACCAATGGCTTGCTGCGGGCAACAAAGACATCCGCACCGGCAATCGTGATACGGCGACTATACATAGGAGGTAAAGCTGCAAGTTCTGGTGTGAGTGCCTCAATCACGGCATTTGCGCTCTGACCATGAAGCGCAAACTGGCGCGTACCGATGGCAAGGTCAGCGATACGCACGTCATCGTTGAAGAAGATGTGACGATGCAAATACTGGCGTAAGGCGTCACCACGTCCCGGTTCAGTCAAAATGGTCGCCGTCTCGCCCGTATTATAAACGGTTGCGCGATCCGAAATT
>DATGQJ010000363.1:0-2107 GCA_035304265.1 Oceanobacillus sp. | reverse complement strand
TGAATCTGGGATCAAGCCCATCAGCAATTTGACTCTCTGCATTACCACTAATTCGCCCCGTTGTCCAAACGACTACTTGGTTTACAGCAACTTTGTTCCCTTGATCATTGGTTACATCCGTAATAGGCATGGAAAATGCTTGTTGCACCTGTTCTTTGATAGTCATCAGTAAATTTGTTGGTTTACCGCTGGATCTCCCCATAATATCGCCTACTTTGGCGACAACGGCGTAATAAGTTGCTCCAAGCGGCGAAGGTTGACGGTATGTTATATCTTTACCGTATTCCTCCGGTCCATGATGGAGACGAACATTCTCGAAGCCCATTCGCTTCAAAAGGGGAATTAGCACCTCTTCACGGAATTGCTGCTCACTCAAACTATTCAGTATATCTTTCTTAGCGACCATCTATGTCCTCAACAGTATATAATGGGACTTTTCCCAAGTTCTTAAAATCATCTTAAAAGCGAGTATGAAATAACACAATCTATGATCACTGTTTTTTACGTAATATGGAAATTCATAATCGCGGCAATATTTGATGGTGCTATTCTATTCGGCGGCATTCCTCGCTAGCGACCAATTCCAGCCCTTCGCCGCCTTCACACCTTTGCGTTAACATTTCCTCATTTGTTCAAGCTACAAAGGAAGTTTTGTGTCTCTCGCTCAAGCGATCACCGATCCTGCGGCATGGCAAGCCCCCGGCTATATGGGCTTGCTCGCGGTAGACATCGGCAACACCAACATTCATCTCGGCTTCTGCCAGAACGGTAAGTGGATCATCTCGTGGCGTGCGCGTACCGTCACCGACAAAATGCCGGACGAATACGCCGTGCTGCTGCGCAACTTTCTGGGCAGCGTCAACCTCACCCACGAAGCCATTAACGGCGTGATTCTCGGCAGTGTCGTCCCGCCGCTCACGCTTGCCTTCGTCGAGTTGTCAAAACGCTATCTGGACATCGATCCGCTGGTCGTCACCAACACCACCAATACCGGCATTCGCATCGAGATTGACCAACCCGCACAGGCAGGCGCAGATCGTATCGTCAACGCGGCGGCGGTGGTTGCCCTGTATGGCGCTCCAGCCATCGTGCTCGACTTCGGCACCGCCACCACCTTCGACATCGTATCGGCAGACGGCGCATATCGCGGCGGCGCAATCGCACCGGGCATCATCGTCGCCCACGATGCGCTGGTCAGCCGCACCGCCCGACTGCACAAGGTTGACCTCGTGCCGCCGCCCAACCCGATAGGCGGCAACACCATCCACGCTATGCAGTCCGGCATTTTCTGGGGGTACGTTTCGCTGGTCGAAGGCATGATCGCACGACTCAAAGCGGCAATGGACTCTGAGGGCATCAGCGGCGGCAAGCCGATCAAGGTGATTGCCACCGGTGGATTAGCCTCGCTTTTCCAGCAGCATACCGACGTGATCGACCTGATCGCGCCGGAACTCACGCTCGAAGGATTGCGGGTGATTTACGAGTTGAACCGAAAATAGAAGGGCTACGCGGCTTCCCTTGCTAAATCCTGCGCCTCTGAAACCGGGATGCGCTTCACATCAGCGCGTCTCTTTTCACGGGTGATCAGCACGACGGCAAAAACGATGATCGCCGCCGCGATGAGGGTTCTCGGTTCCAGCGGTTCGTTGTTCAGCGCCCATCCCAGAAACACGGCGACGACAGGATTGACGTAGGCATAGGTCGCTACCCGCGCCGGACTGGTGACACGCATCAGCCACGTGAAGGCAGCGAAGGCGATGATCGAACTCATGACGCCCAGATAGGTCAATGAGGCAATCGAGAGCAGCGTGACCTTCGACGGATCGAACTGCGCCACTTCGCCGGATACGATGGCTAAGACGGCTTGCATCACCCCGCCCGTCAGCAACTGCATCCCGATGGATACGCCTGTATTCGACGGCAGCCCTGCGCCACGCGCGTACATCGAGCCGACAGACCAGCACAACGCCGCCGCGATGACCATGAGCGCACCAATCGGGTCTACGCCTACCGCATTGCCGGGATTGACCAACAGGACGATGCCAAAGGTTCCCAACGCCAGCCCCGCAAACACGCTAATGCCGGGACGTTCGCCGCCGGGACGCAG
>DATGQJ010000362.1:0-4729 GCA_035304265.1 Oceanobacillus sp. | reverse complement strand
GGCATCGTCAACGATGAAGGCACGCTAACCATCAGCAACAGCATCATTGCCAACAATACCGGTGGCGATTGCATAGGAACAATCAATCACACGGGTCCCAATTACGGCTGCGGCGGCTCGGTCACGGGAAACCTGAATCTGGGACCCTTCACCGGCGGGTACTTCCCGCTCCTTTCCGGCAGTGTGGCGATTGACGCGGGCGACGACAGCATTTGCCCATCTACCGACCAGCGCGGCGCAGCCCGTCCACTGGACGGCAACGGGGATGGCACTGCCACCTGTGACCTCGGTTCCTATGAAGTGGATGAGGTGGTTGCTACGGCGACGCCTACCGTGACCCCAACAGAAACGCCGCTGGGGACACCCCCGCCAACCGATACCCCCGCGCCAACGGCTGAGGTCGTGCCAACTGTGCCGCCGCCACCACCAACGCCGCTGTGCGAGGATCACAACTTTGCTGAGGGCGGGGTAGTCCGCGCCAGCATTGCGGATTCGCTCGGTTATGCGGTCAACTGCCGGGTGCTGTACCAGAACGGCGCTCCGACCCAGTGGCTGGGTGGTGATCTATACAACGCAGGTGCAATCGGCATTCAGGGCGTGCTCGATCTGGGTGTGATACAAGCGGTGGACATCTTCTCACCAGTGGGGATGTCCTACTTCAACGGTGGGGCGGTGTTCTGCCTGCGCGGGCAGGGCACGCTGATCTGGCTGGCGGCAAAGAACGCGCCGCGCGTGGCGGAAGTCATCGGCAGCTATGAAGTGGATGACTTCCCCGGCTTCACCTGCGCCACGCTATTTGAACCGGGCACGCTGGTATTGGTACGGGACAATCCGACGCAGTCCATGCCACCGCTGCCTGCCGCGCCGCAGCGCCAGACGCTCACCAACTGCACGGTGACGTTCGACATCGGTGTCATCTCCAGCAGTTTATCAGGGATACGGGCGGAGCTACCAGCAACGGCTTTCGTGGATGGTGGGTATCAAGTGTCGTTAAACGGTGTGGAAGTCTGGCTCAGCGCCGATCTCGTGACCACAAGCGGTGACTGCGGCGAATAAGCGCCAATCGCCCCGGCTCGAACCCCATAACATGAGCGAGCCGGGTGACTGGTGCGCGACAATCCAATTGGCGGCTGATCAATGCCGTTCGGGGAAGGACGATAGCGGTGATGCTATCGCCCTTTCCCACTTTCGAGATAAAAACCGACGTTCCCGCATAAATACCTCAGGAAAGGTTTTTCTCGTCCGAGAAAGGGAACGTTGATGCTTACCAAACCCGCCGTCGTTTCTAGACAGGAATGGGGCTGCCCCACCGGAGCGAACTCGCCGGATTGGACCCCGCAGTACACCACCGTCACGCATTTGATTGTGCATCATACCGCCACTCCCAACGACGACCCCGATTGGAAAGCGCGGGTTCGCTCGATCTGGAACTTTCACGCCATCACCAGGGATGGAAAGGACATCGCCTACAACTATCTGATCGATCCCGACGGCGTGATCTACGAAGGACGCGCGGGCGGCGATAACGTGATCGGGCGACACGCGACTGGCGCGAACAAAAACTCGATGGGCGTTGCGTTGATCGGCAATTTCGACCAAGATTTGCTGCCGACTGAAGAAGCGCTCGACAGCCTGATCAAACTGCTGGCGTGGAAGGCAGAACAGGCGGGAATTGATCCTACCGGAAGCAGTCATCATAGTGAGGTTGGTCGTGTGCTGCCGAACGTTTGCGGGCATCGAGATGTCGGCGCAACAGCGTGTCCGGGGCGCAAATTGTACGCGCTGCTGCCACGACTGCGGATCGACGTTAGCAACTTGATTCAGGGCATTGACGGTGAGGATGAAGTCGTGCCTTCAGGTGACTACGTTCCTCAACCGCCGATTGTCTCACGCGCAGAATGGGGTTGCCCCACAGGAGCGGAGTCGCCGGGTTGGAAACCCCGCAAAATCCCGGTCAGCCATATGATCATTCACCACACCGCCACCCGAAGCAACGCCAAAGTTTCGACCATCTGGAACTACCATGCCAACACGTTGGGCTGGAAGGACATTGGCTACAACTATCTGATCGATCCCGATGGCGTGATCTATGAAGGACGCGCGGGCGGTGAGGACGTGATGGGCGCACACGCCTACGACTACAATCACCACTCGATGGGGGTATCGCTCATCGGCAATTTCGAATCGGCGGCTCCAACCCAGAAGGCGCTGGACAGCCTGACCCAGTTACTGGCATGGAAAGCCGCTAAACTGAGGCTTGATCCGATGGGCAAAGACCAGTTCGGCACCACGCCAACCAATCTCATGGTGATCAGCGGGCATCGGGATGTCAATGCCACCGCCTGTCCGGGGCGAGAGATATATGCGCTGCTGCCTGACATTCGCAGCGACGTGAACGACATCATCAAGGACAAGTGCCGGTAAACGGCAAATGGGGCGGCTGTGAACCCAACCGCCCCTTAGCCTTCTCTCGATTGGACAAGAGTAGAACGTTTGTGTTATCCTGAGGTGGGTTATCACTCACCTTACAGGAGCTAGTGATGGCAGAAAATAAGACCGTCCCTACCAATCAGAAGGCTGAAGACTTCCTCAACACGGTTGAAGATGAAAGGAAGCGCAAAGACAGCTTCACGATTCTGGAACTGATGAAGGAAGTCACCGGAATGGAACCTGTGATGTGGGGCACCAGTATTGTCGGGTTCGGCAGCTATCACTACAAGGGAGCCAGTGGACGTGAGGGAGAGTGGATGCTCACCGGATTCTCGCCGCGCAAGCAAAATCTGACCCTTTATGGTATGGGCGGCTTTGAATCCCATCGTGAGTTGCTTCAAAAATTAGGCAAACACAGCTTAGGCAAAGGCTGTCTTTACATCAAACGGTTGGACGACGTTGATTTGCCTACACTGAAACAGCTTATGGAAGCGGTTTTCAAGGTTGCGGAAGCACAAAAGGCATCGGGGAATCAGTAGCGCCAAAAAGGACTGATGCCGACAAATCCCATCTGATAAACAGATAATTAACAGGAGAATGTTTGAAATCGGTTTGCAGCCAACTGCGTAAGTCATGATAACCCTTGCCACTGCGCCGGTTGCCAGTTAAAGTAGAGGTTAGTTATTTGACCTTACTAACTGGTGTATTATGCGCGTCTTCCTCACTTTTATCCTGTTCGGTGTCGTGTCGGCAGGTGTGACCATCGCACAGGAAGCAGTATCCCCCTTTGACCACTTGTTTTTTGACGACTTCAATTACAGCAGCACCGACGACGAGGCGTTCATCGAGCGCGGCTGGATCGTGCGCTCCGGTGAAGGCTGGCCCGGCGTTCCCGGCGCGACGTGGCGGGCTGAGGGCGTTGAAGTTGTGGACGATCCCGATGACGAAGCCAACCGACTGATGCAGATGACTTCGGCAACCGACGGAACGCCGGAAAACACGTATCAGACCCAGTTCTGCCAGCAGCGCAAATTCCTTGAAGGCACGTATGCCGCCCGCGTCCGCTTTAGCGACGAACCTGCAATGGGACCCGACGGTGACGCGATTGTGCAGACCTTTTACACCATCAGCCCGCTTGAATACGACCTCGACCCGAATTACAGCGAACTGGATTTCGAGTATCTGCCCAACGGCGGATGGGGTTTTAGCGACAACGTTTTCTTTGCGACCACGTGGGAAACCTTCAGACCCGAACCCAACTGGCTAGCGGAGAACACGTCGGACTGGATCGAAGCGAGTTTCGACGGCTGGCACACGCTGATCGTGCAGGTCTTCGATGGGGCGGTCACGTATTACGTCGATGGCGACATTTTAGCCGAAGCCAGCGACGAGTTTTTCCCAGAAGTGCCGATGTCAATCAACTTCAATCTGTGGTTCATCAACGGCGGGCTGCTGGACTCGGACGAGGAACGCGCCTACGTCGAGCAGATTGACTGGGTTTTCCATGCTGCCGACGTTGCGCTTTCACCAGAGGAAGTTGAGGAAGCCATCGCAGAGATGCGGAAAACAGGTGTGGATTACGTGGACACGGTGCCGCCGCTTGATCCGCCCTTAGAGTCGCCGTGTGATTTTTAGAGCGTGTTATGTACGTTGATGTCGAGATTGCCCCTCACCCTGCTTGCGTCGCTTCGCTTCGGCAAGCCGTCCCTCTCCCACGTAAACGGGGAGAGGGACATAGCCCTGGTGATCGCTCCCCTTCCCCCAGCGAAGCTGGGACGCCCGCATTGCGTGGGAGAAGGGGCCGGGGGATGAGGGGGCAAGTGCATCACACGCTCTAGAGCGTATCTGAAAATTCGGATTTTCTTCCGACGCTCTTAAGTCGCCACAGGTTAAAACCATGTGGCTACCAGAGGAAAAGTCCGCTAGTGCCTATCTGGAAATTGGACGTTGCATCGGTTCTCTGGGCGACCCACGGGTCGCCCCTACAAGACCCGTTTGTGGGGAGGGGCAGACCTGCGTGTCTGCCCCGGCGCGTATCCGAAATTTTCTTCCGTAGGAATTTTCAGATACGCTCTAGGCTATTCAGGGAAGCTGTCGCGCAAGGGTAGCTTGAAACCGGGCAGCACCTTACCGCCGTCTAACACACCGTCAATGCCAACTTTGAACGGCGCTTGATTGGGGGGACATAAACTTCGACGCGCTTGTTGATTGGATCGACTACCCACACCACTGTCCCGACTCGTAGATAGTTGACGACTTTGATTCGCATATCGTCCGCATCATTGGTTGGCAATAAGAC
>DATGQJ010000361.1:0-3493 GCA_035304265.1 Oceanobacillus sp. | reverse complement strand
TCGCGGACGCGGTGCGCACATACGCTCGTGAGCAGCACATCCAACCTGCGCAGGTTCAAAACTTTGAAAGCCTTGCCGGACGTGGCGTGAGGGCGGTTGTCGATGGCGTGACTTATGCCGTTGGCGGACCTCGCTTGCTGGAACAGCAGGGGTGGTCTGTGCCGGACGCGCTACAACCTGCCAGAGAGAAAGCCGAAAAAGCGGGGCAATCGGTGATTTATCTGGCGAACGAGCAGGGCGTGATCGCGCTGTTCGCTATTGCCGACGTGATTCGCGAAGAGAGCCGTCAGGCAGTGCGCGAGTTGCACGATCTTGGGCTGAAGGTGGCGATGCTGACCGGCGACAGCGAGGCGGTGGCGCGGGCGGTGGCACAGGAACTCGACATCGACACCTATTTCGCGCAGGTGCTTCCCGAACACAAAGCCGACAAAGTGCGCGAGTTACAGCAGGGTGGCAACAAGGTAGCGATGGTGGGCGACGGCGTGAACGATGCGCCCGCGCTGGTGACCGCCGACGTGGGCATTGCGATTGGCGCGGGTACGGATGTGGCAATCGAGAGCGCGGGGATCATCCTCGTGCGTTCCAACCCGCTCGACATTGTGAAGATCATCCGTCTCAGCCGCGCGACCTACCGCAAGATGATCCAGAATCTGATCTGGGCGACGGGTTATAACGTGGTGGCGATCCCGCTGGCGATGGGCATTCTCGCGCCCTTTGGTATCACGCTCGATCCGGCGATTGGGGCGCTGTTGATGTCACTCAGCACCATCATCGTGGCGTTCAACGCTCAACTGCTACGCGGTTTGAACCTCTCCGACGCACAGGCAGCGTGACAGGACGGCGATACAATGATCGGCATATCGCCATCCGCAGGGGATAGTTCCTTTGATCAACCTCACGCAGTTCGAGCAGGCGGGCTACCGGGTTCGCCATGACGAAAAGAAAAGCCGCTACTACCAGCGCATGATTGATTTGCTTGGTGGGCTGGAGCAGGTGCGGCTGTTTCGCCACGACTATTTGCTGCGGCTTTTCTCCAATGCGCAGTTCAAGAAGGGGCGGGCGTACACGGTAGATGAACTCAAAACCCTCGCCGCGCCCAAAAACCAAACCGACGCATTCTTTGATAACCTGACGTGGCTTGCGGGTAAAAGTATCTTGCTGCGCGGCTATAACCTGCGCTGTCCTGACTGCCACCTCGAACACTGGTATCCATTGGGAAGCACAGCCGAACACGTGACCTGTTGGGGCTGCGGGACGACATTTCAAATGCCGCTGCAACACCCGTTTGCCTATCGACTGAACCAGCACTTTATCGAAGGGTTGAATCAGGGCGCGGCGGCGGTGCTGCTGACCGCTTTGTATCTGAGTGAGGTATGTCAAAAGTCGCTCGACTGGCAGACCGGACTGTTGTTCGAGCGCGACGGGCAAACGGTAGACATCGACCTGATCGCCGAATGCGACGACAAGCTCATGTTCGCCGAATGCAAAAATGACCTGAAAGGCGACGTGATCGAGCAGTTGCAACGGGGTATCGAGGTCGCCAAACGCTGCAATGCCGCAATGTATGTGTTCGCCGTGCTGCAAGCGCCGCCATTATCGCTCGGCGAATTTGTAGAGGAAGCACTATTCCCCATACGTTTGATTACACGGGATGCGTTGATGGGGAATGAAACTGACCGTTCAAGAACTTAAGTGAACCTAATAAGATATAGGGCTACAAAGTCAAAAGATAGACCTTGCGAAGAGGCACATAATGGCAAAGCTCAACCAGATCATCGCCGTCGAAAAAGGGATCAAGAGCCAATCGCTGCGCGATCTCACCGATTCACACCAGATGCTTCAGAAGACTTCGTTACTTTCTGGTATTTCACGAACGTATCGCCCTAAAGACGAGGAAGGCGAACAACTTCCACCTGAATCAACCAAGGTGCAGGTAAAGGCTGAGGAAGTCATTCGTCGGACTGCCGAAGTGCTGACGCGCCTCTTCGATGTGACGGCAACCAAGGACTGGGCGAATACACAAGCAAAAGCCGACGTGGTTGTCGATGGTCAGGTTTTGCTGTCTCAAGTGCCTGCAACCTATTTGCTGTTTCTGGAAAAACAACTGGTCGATCTCCATACCTTCGTATCCAAACTGCCTGTGCTGGACGCATCGGAGACGTGGACTTTTGATAACTCTGCCGATGCGTGGGCAACGGAGCCAATGCAGACAACGCGCACCAAGAAAATTCCACGTAATCACGTCAAAGCCGAAGCTACTGAGCACCATCCCGCACAGGTTGAAGTCTATTATGAGGATGTGGTGGTCGGGTACTGGCGCACCGTGAAGTTCTCTGGTGCGCTGCCCGCGGCACGAGTGAATGAACTGATCGAGCGGGTGCAAAAGTTGCAGCAGGCGGTGAAATTTGCCCGTGAAGAAGCCAACAACATCGAGGTACAGGATCAGAAGGTCGGTGAAACGGTCTTCAAGTACATCTTCGGATGAACAATTGAACTGCTGCCATTCGCAGCCTATAATGGAGCGTGGAGCACAAGCTGAAACTGAGACTCACAGTCACAGTCACGCGCCGCAGTGCAGGTTCGAATCCTGCCCCCGCCAAACAAACCTTACGTGGCGGGGTAGCCCAATCTGGCAGAGGCAGCGTGTTGACTACCCAAGATTGAGATTATTGCTCCAGTTTCAGCATTCACCGCCGAACGCCAAATCGAACGTTTGGGGACGACTATTGTCGGATACGAGTGCAATTCTCGTCTAGCCCACACGGGGGCTGGTAGTTTAAGAGAAAAACACGACGATCTAAGGACTGAACCCCTGACTTAAATGTGTTGGCGTGCGCAAATGGGCGGTAAACCGGGACCTGAGCGATGGTCACTCGCTTGGGTCCCTCTCTTTATACTGCAACCCCGTTCCTCACCGCGACGATCTGCGCCATGATGCACAGGGCGATTTCCTCAGGCGTCTGCGCTCCAATGTTCAGACCAATCGGCACATGAGCGCGTTTGATCAGTTCGGGATCAACGCCCGCTTTGGTGAGGCGCTCAACCCGTTTTTCGTGAGTGCGTCTGCTGCTGAGGATGCCGATATAAGGCGCGGGACTGGGCAGCACCACCTTCAGCGCCGGATCGTCAATCTTGGGGTCGTGGGTGAGGATGGCGATATAGGTTTCGGGAGTCAAGCCGATCTCTAGCAGCGCTTTGTCCGGGTATTGGTGCGAGATCAGTTCTACATCGGGGAAGCGTTCTCTGGTGGCGAATGCCTGACGTGGGTCGATCAAGAACACGCGGAAGCCCAGTTGATGGGCAAAGTTTTTTAATGCCATCGCCACATGCGCACCGCCGACGATCACCAGTCGCGGGCGCGGGCGATATACGTCCAGCAGCACATCGAGATCGTTGATCTGGATTCGCTCGGATGCGCCTTTTTCGAGCGCTTGGCTTGCGGCTTGAGTGATGGCATCCCGCACATCATCACGCAGTTTGTCGGTTGCATACA
>DATGQJ010000360.1:0-2043 GCA_035304265.1 Oceanobacillus sp. | reverse complement strand
GACGCCTGTGTCTTTTCTGCCCACTCTTCGGCGCGAAGCCCATAAACGTACTTTTCGTGCGGAGTTGGATGATGCTGGTAGCGCATGGAAAACTGACCGCGCCGTGTGAACCCCACCTTTTGCGCCAATCGCTGAGAAGCGACGTTGCCATCGTTGATCCAGAGTTCGACGCGATTTAGCCCTAATATCGTGAAGCCATACTTCAACGCTGCGTTGACCGCTTCGGTGCCGTAACCCTGCCGCCAGTAATCCGAGTGCAGGATGTAGCCCATGCCCGGTATCGTCGTGCCGAGATAGCCGACGTAGCCAATGGCACGATTATTTTCGCGCAGCACAATCGCCCACCAGCAAGCCGCTTCGGATGCCAGCAGATGCTGGATCATCACCGTCGTTTGGTGTGATTGGCGGTGAGGGGGATGATGCCAGTAGCGCATGGTGGCTTCGTCGCTGAAGACGTGGAAGAGATCGTCAGCATGGTTGGCGGCAAGCGGCTGGAGAATCAGTCGTGGGGTTTGCAGTTCGGCGGTCATGACGAAGCATCCGCCTGCCATGCTGCTATTGTGGCGAAGCGGGGCAGGCTTTCCAGCAGGCGGGGTGAAAGGTTCGCTATTTCGTCGTCGCTGGCGATCAACGCTGTCGGTTTGGCAATGGGGACGGTGGCATTCTCATCTGGAAAAGCCAACACTTCGACAGGCAGCGCAAGGTCGAGGTTCTTCACCACGATCATGTCGTCGCGCCCATCGTTGCGGTAGCCAAAGACTTCCGCGCGGGGATACAGGTTGCTCCGTTTCATCAGAAACGTCCACGCTTCTTCACCTGTCAGCATCTCGCCATAATCAATAGCGACCAGCCCCGGCACGATGGAAAGATGTGGCTTGCCCAGAAACCGTATCCCGTAGCGGATGGTCATCTCCCCATTGAACAGCACATCCACGCCTTCGGGCGCGGACAACGCCAGCACCTGCGCACCGGCAAGCTGGATGACGCAGCCTGTAAACAGATCACCGATGGGCTGCCGCGCCGGGATCGGATTGGGCGACATCGTTTAGTGGTGCGCAGACTCTATGGCGTGAGAATCGGAGTCATGGGGGACGATAGCGTGTTCGCCGTGTCCACCCGTGTCTTTCGGCACGTTGATGTCGTCAAAATGCTCGAACGGGCGCATGACAACCATCCAGCCGATGAAGCCGACGACGAGCAGGGTGAAACCTGCAACGAGTGTGAAGCCGATCACACGGCTGTCGGCGGTTTCGCCCTGTAGGACGCCGATACCCAGCGCGAGGATCATCACAATCACGCCGATTCCGGCGGTCAGCGCCAGTCCAAAGGACAGGGGATTGCTGGTTTGTTTGTTGTTATATTTCACGACTCATTGCCTCTGCGAACGCACGTCTGGTAAAACTTAACTTAATTTTGCCGCCTGTACGCTGACACGTCAACCCACAGAGGCAGTCTTGAGCATTCGAGAGAAAGCGCTGGCATATTTACGCACCAACCCGCTGCGTCATCTGGTGCATCTCAAATACCTGAACCTCTATGCCGAAACGGTTGAACTCCACTACGTTGAGTCTGGCGCGTCGGTTGGCGTTTTGTTGAGCCATCCCACCGAAGCGATTACGTGGGATATTGCCGCATATCCGCAGACGCAGCAGGTCTTTCTACCCGCCGCGTCGGATGAAAAGGCGGCGGCGCTGCTGGTGGAGAAGGTCAATCATTTGGTGACTTCCACAAAGGAATGCGTCTTCAAGTTCTGCGACCCGATGACGACTGCGGTGTTTGGGCGGGCATTTCCGATGCGCTTCATGAAGGCTTTGCTCTCGTACACGACTGCACAGATGCAACCCGATTGGACAGACGACGGCGTGACGATTACGTCTGAACTGGACGATGCCTGCCTGCCGCTTTACCTCACCAATGGGTACACCGAGGCGGAACTGTGCAAGCTGTTTGACAGCGGGGCGCTTCCGTTCACCATTTACGAGGCGGATCGTCCGGTTTGCACCTGCCTCACCTATCCGAATTCTGATACCATCTGGGAGATTG
>DATGQJ010000359.1:0-2275 GCA_035304265.1 Oceanobacillus sp. | reverse complement strand
TTTATAGGGCGTCCACCTGTGTCTCTCAAACTCCTCAACACGCGCACGTGGCACAACTCAGGCAACATCCTCGCCTGTTATGAAGTAGGACGCAAGCAGGCTTAACTCGAACTTATCGCTGAGACAGGCGGCTGTGGGTCGCCTGTTTTTATTTACTCAGTCTATTTGTCTGCAACCTTCTATGAATGAATTGCGTACAGGGTCACAAGTTGCTTTCGCATTTCAATAAGGGGGAGTGCGTGATACGGGAGCACATGGTTCAAGTTCATGATCTTGCAAAGACCTTCAAGATCAACGGCAGCACCATAGAGGCGGTCAAAGGCGTCAACTTCGAGATTCGCAAAGGCGAAATTTTCAGCCTGTTGGGTCCCAACGGCGCGGGCAAAACCACCACGATTTCGATGATCAGCGGTTTGCTCACGCCCACGCGCGGCGACGCCACCATCGGCGGCTATTCCATCACCAAACAACCGATAGAGGCGAAAAAGCTGCTCGGCGTCGTGCCGCAAGAAATCGCGCTGTATATGTCGCTTTCGGCGCGGCAGAACCTTGAGTTCTTCGGCAAGATGTACGGGTTGAGCGGTTCCGCGCTGCAAAAACGCATCGACGAAGTGCTGGAATTCATCGACCTGAAAGACCGCCAGCATGACAAGGTAGAAAGCTATTCCGGCGGGATGAAGCGGCGCGTGAATATTGGCATCGGCTTACTGCACAAACCGCAGTTGATTTACATGGACGAACCCACCGTCGGCATTGACCCGCAAAGCCGCCGCCGCATCCTTGATACCGTGAAGCAGATGCGGGCGGACATGAACATGACCGTCCTCTATACCTCGCATCTGATGGAAGAAGTGCAGGAGATCAGTGACCGCGTGGCAATCATCGATCACGGCGAGATCATCGCCAGTGGGACGGTGGGCGAGTTGATCCAGAAAGTCGGCGAGGAAGACCGCCTGATTCTCAACGTGGGTGAGCAAAAAGTCTCCGACCTGCTGCTGACGCGCTTCAAGCACGAGATCGAGGGCGTGACCAACGCGCTCTACGACCAACCGGAAGCGGTTGAGGAAAATGGTGCGACCACCGCCACCAAAGGCACGATCACCATTTACGCCAAACGCGGGCGCAAAGCGCTGCCCGACTTGATCCGGGTTGCCAACGACAGCGGTCTTGACATCGCTTCAGTAGAAGTCCGCGAACCCGATCTGGAAGCGGTTTTCCTGCATCTGACCGGACGGGCGTTGAGGGATTAGTGATGAGTAACGAGTAATGAGTTGAAAGATAACAGTCGAAGTCATCACTCATCACCCATTACTCATAACTCCTCGGAGAGAACAACTATGACTAAAATCCTCGCCATCGTCTGGAAAGACCTGTACACCACCTACACGGATCGCAACCTGTTGCTGATCATGATTGCGACGCCGCTGGCGCTGGCAAGCATCATCACGCTGGCGTTCAGCAATTTCTTCACACAAGGGGGCAGCGACGTGCCCATCCAAGATATTCCCGTCGCCGTCGTCAATCTCGATCAGGGCGTAGAAATCTTCGGCATGACGGTCAACAACGGCGAAGCCTTCGTCAACATCCTCGTCCCGCCTGAAGATGCCACCGAAGAAACGCTGGAAGAAAATGTGCTGTTCGCGCTCACCAACGCCGTCGAACTTCCCACCGCCGACGAAGCCCGCGCGGGTGTGGATGATGGCACGTACAGCGCCGCCATCATCATTCCGGCGGACTACAGCGAAAAGATCACCTACTCGCAGGAACATCCGACTATCGAACCAGTCACTGTGGAAGTGTATGCCAGTCCTGCCGCGCCGGTATCTGCCAACATCGTTCGCAGCATTGTCGAAAGCGTGGTCAATCAAACGGCGACGGGCAATATCGCTATCGCCGCCACTATCAACGCGCTGGTCGAACGGGCGCAGAGCGATCCTTCGTTTGGTATTCAGTTCGGAGCGGCAGCCGCTTCCGGTGAATTTCAGCCGGATTTCGCCGCCGGATTCGATCCCGCGACCAACCCTATCCGCATCGAGCAGCAGACGGTTCGCGGCGAAGCGACCTCATTCAATCCGCTGATTCTATTTGGCTCCGGGCAAACCGTGTTTTTCATGCTGTTCACGGCAATGGGCAGCGCCAACGCCCTGCTCGAAGAAAAGCGTGACTGGACGCTGCAACGCCTGATCGCCTCGCCTACGCCGCGTTACATGATTTTGCTCGGCAAGTTCATCGGCACGTTTACCAACTGCGTGGTTCAGGTGGTGGTACTGATGCT
>DATGQJ010000358.1:0-16485 GCA_035304265.1 Oceanobacillus sp. | reverse complement strand
ATCTAATTTCTACGTCAACTGTATGGCGATGTGCTTGACAATATGATATACTTTCCTCTCCCGTCGAGGGTACTGAATTGCTAAGAACGTCATTTGAGTAGTAATATTCATCTGCCCGTATGGGGTTCATACTCCTTTCCCTCCACGTTCGGTCCCAAGCTGGTCAGCGCGGCGAAGCACGCGCACGATGAGCCAGTAGGCAAAATAACTGTGGATTTCGTCTGGATGCGGTTCGTCGTTCAAGTCAACAACGTTTTCGCGCGTTGGATCGGCATCCCGTTCGATCTTGTCGTCGATTCCGTCTAGCGCAAGATTGGCAAAGTACCGCTGCATCTCAGGCGAAATCGTCATGGGTAGCTTCTCCACCGCTGTTTCCAGCGAAGCAGTCACGTGTTTCTTCGCATGGGGGATGAGTTGAAATTCCTGATTCTCAGCCGAGCGCGGCGCATGATGGCGGGCAATGGCACTGTAAACAACCCGCGCCAACCACAAGTCGTCCTTGAAAACTTCTGCCAACATCGGAACACAGGCAAGTGAACTTTCGACGGCGTGCCAGGGGCGTTTGGGCATGTGTTTCTCGGTTTCACGGTGTTCGTCTGTTTTCAACAGTGTATGGGCGTAGGCGTGTCGCGCTTTCTCGCTATCCCACTGCCTGATCTTCTGCTGGTACGCCTTGACCCATCCCTGCCACTTGATGCTCAACTTGCCTACGTCATGCAGGAGGACGGCGAGTTGCGCTGCTTGCTTCAGGATGCCACTTTTCCAACCAAACTGGCGTTCAAGGTGGGCAGCTATGTCTTGCATCTCTTCCCACATGCCGCCATATTCAAACGCAGCGCGATATACCTGTGCGATGTGATCCTCATAGGTTTCCAGACGGTAAGTGAAGCGGCTGCCCTCGCGCCTTTTCTCTTGCACTGGCAATTGGAACCACTCGCGTAGTTTCTGAATCTTTTCAGGTGGTGTGCTTACATCCGGCAGAAAGCCAACTTTTGGATCATAGGTCGCCAGCAGCGGGTGGACGACAAGAAGTCCTGCACCGCGAACTGTCTCCTTCGTTTGAACCTCAATCCATTCATAGCGCGGCAGGTTTTCAATATCTGCATCTCCGCCACGTGGCGGTTGATGGAGGTATTTCACTGCCCAGGGGATGCCATCTCTTTGATTGACAAATTCCAACCAGTTTTCTACCCATCGCTCAAGGGTAAAGGGAAACACCCCAAACGCGGGCGCATCGAAGGGCGAATCGAGCAGCGAGTTGGGATCATCGCTGATAGTGATGCGCTGTTGAAAGGCATCACGGATCAGGTGCGTTGCGCCTTCACCATCCCGCATGACTGCAAACATCTGGCGGCGATGGGCGGCGCTGGTGCTTCCCAAATCTTCAATCAGCTTTTTGTCGCGCTCCCCATGCACCGCTGAAATGATCTGCTGCTCGTCGTGGTATTCCAGCTTTTCACCCGCTGTTCCGCAACGTTCCGAGAATTCGTGCCAGGTACGTTCAAATTCCACTTTTTGATCTTTATAGGGAAGAATGTTCTCGCACAGGTCAACGATCTCATTATCGTTGTACACATGGCGATAGATGTACACATCACCTGTGTCACCCGGATACCGGGCGCATCGTCCCGCCCGCTGGACGATGGTATTTGCAGGAGCAAGCTCGGTGTGCAGGCATCCACTGGTGATGTCCACGCCAACCTCAATTGCCTGTGTAGAAACGGCGATCAGGCTGCCGCCAGTCTTATCATCCTTACCAAAACGCGACCGGATTTCGCCTTCGATTCTGTTGCGTTCCTCCGGTAAAAAGCGGCTGTGTAACAGCAACACCTCGGTATCCGCGCTTTTCGCTTCGCACAACTGCTCGTAAATCCGCCTTGCTCGGTCAATCGTGTTGCAGATCACTAGCGAGCGCGTGCTGTGCTTATCTAGAACCGTCTCGGCTGTCATCGGCTGATCGGCGACATGATAGCGACGAGTTTTGTTTTGCGTGGGTAATGCTTTAAGCTCTTCCGGCGACAATTGGACGATCTCGGCATTCAGCAGGTTTGCCAATCCTTCCAGCATGTCCTGACTGAAGGTTGCCGTCATCAGGATGAATGGCGTGATTCCGTTGAGCAATTGCAACATGTGCAGTGTTGTTGGCAGCATTGCCGTTGGATCGAAAAGATGGAACTCATCGAAGACCAGATAGGATGCCATCACTGCTGCCGCGTTCAGGTTCGCCTGACGCTTTGGCAGCCCATAGGGATTGAGCAAAAAACTACTGAGGGTCTGGTCAATCGTAGCGAAGATCAAATTTGAGGCGAATTCCGGGTCTTCGGGCTGTTCACCCGTTTGGATTTTGACCGAAATATTTAATCCCTGACGACGGCTATACTCCTGTAAGATTTCCCTGTATTCATGGGTAAATTGCTTTGCCAAAACACGCATTGGTACCGAATAAATGCACTTTTTCGGAAACGGACTATGTGGTTCGTCAAACATTGCGATGAATGGGTACAAAGCTGCTCGTGTTTTGCCCGAACCCGTTGGTGCTTGAAGCAATACATTCTTGCCTGAAGCGACCAAATCATAGACACGCTCCTGATGCGAAAATAGATTGCTCATTTCATGCTCCGAAGATGTCGCTAAACTTGCTGTGTTTGTCAGGCTCGGTACTTTGCAGGTCGTACAATCGCATAAGCTGCCTAGTCTCACCTATCATTTCCTCGCGCAATTCAGCAGGCTCAAGCACCTCGCAGTTCGCGCCCCATGTCCGTATCCAGGGCTTCAGATCGGTGGTATCAGCGACCTGAAACGTGACCAGCAAATAGCCCGGATTGTTATCGTCCCATACCGGCTCCAGTGATGTACGCCAGTTAGTTTCCAGCACGCGCCTTGCTACGTTTGGATGAAAGCGGAGCACTACGTTGACGACATCCTCTCCATAGAAGATCGAGAAGGCATTGCGCAAAATCTCAGCGCTGCGAAAGTCGTTGGGGATGGAAAACTCGTGACGAAGCAGCAACCGCGCTCTTTCAATTCGCTCAATTTTGTGAGTACGTATCGCATTGACGATGCTGCTATACCCTATGACGTAGTTGACAAAACCGATGCCGGAAGGCTCGATTAAATAAGGAGAGAGCACTGTCTCAAATGGCTCACCACGATATGGGTGATAGAGAATCTCCACCTTTCGCTTGTAGATATACGCTCGCAAAATCGTGCGGAAGGTGTCTTCGTAGCCGGGATTATGTGGACGCTCACTCAATTCACGTGCGGCTTCTGATATTTGCTCGTCTAAACCCATATCTTCACTCAAGATGGCGGTGAGCTTGTACAGCATCGTTTCCGCCGTTTCCACGCGCTTGTCCGACTGCTTTACGAAGAGGCGCATCGCAAGATACAGAAGCGCAGCCTGTTCAGGTTCGAGTGGCAATTGGCGAGGAATGAGCGTCTTTAGAAAAGAGGAAAACCAGAGCGTGCCCTCCTTATATACCTTTTGCTGGGCTGCTAGTTCCCAGAGATAATTGTTGACCGTGCGCCGATCCAGTTGCAGATTGTCTGCAATCTCCACTTCCTTCAATCCGTCAGGGTAGTGCTGAAGGAGTAACAGAATGCGTTCCATTCTTGCCTGACGGCTGTTCCCAGTGATTTTCATATCGGCGCACCCCCAATAGCGTCATTCGAAAAATCATTCATCTCACTATTATTCAGTGTAAACCTGACTTGGAATCTATTGTTCCAACCAGACCTGCAAATCGAAATTTAACTTCACCACAATGGTGGTAATACATCCAGCTAAAGGATCAATTAGAGAGGCGACATGCCCTCTCGTGGACAGTTGTTCCACTCTCTGCGAGGGAAAATCAGGGGAGCTAAACGGGTGTTTATTAATACAAACATCACTTAAGAAATTCGTATAATTTGCATAATGCCCGTAGGGAAACCGTGTGCTAATCATCCAGTTTACTATCTTAATTTTAGGTTAACATAACGGTGTTACCTCCTACTATCAGAGGTTACTACTCTCAGGCACGAATCGTTTTGAAACATGTTCAAAGTTACTTCCTTTTCAGCGTTTTCTTGCTCCTTTGTTTTCCAATCTCGCTCCTGCGTTAGCGCAGGAAGGCACACCGCCTGTCGAACCGCCGACAGCAACGTTCACTGAACCCCCACCGCCGCCTACTGAGACCCCGCTTCCTACAGCGACCTTCACTGATCCCCCGCTGCCACCCACCGCCACCTTTACGGACACGCCGCTTCCGACGGAAACACCCTTACCGACCAATACCGATACCGCTGTCCCAATGATGATACCGACTAATACCGAAACGACTACACAGACACCAACGCTTCCATTAAGCGCAACAGCAACGGCAACTGAGACGCCTACCGAGACAACAACCGGAGCTATAACACAATCACCTACTGCTGCACCTACATTGGCGCCGCCGAGTACAACAGCAATTCCAATTGAGCCAGACTGGCAACTGCAATTCAGCGATAATTTTAGTATTGCGCATCCCAATCAGTGGATATTTACCGATTGGGCTGGCTATGTCCCTGTAGAGAATGGGTCAGCCATGCGCTTTTCGCAGTTTATTTTCCCGACACGTTCGGCAAGGGAAAATTACTATAACGTCGCTGTTCAGGTCAGTTTGCGAATTGACAGCGGTGCAGCGCGTTTCTTGGTTCGCCAAAGCAGTGTGGGAGATTACAGAGTTACCCTCGACTCGAATAGTCTGGTTACGTTGTCGAAACAAGGTGCCGCACTTGGATCATTCACAGTCAACCCTGTCATTCCGGGGCAATGGCGAACTCTTCGCTTCGCGGTTTCAGACGGCACCCTTCGCGTCACTGTTGATGGAGTAGAAATTATCACCGTGCGGGATGAAACACCTCTTAGGTTTAGATTCAGTTGAGGTTCTTGAAGCTCCTCCTGTTGATTTCAACGACGAGGCGGCAGTGGGCGGTGAATACAGAGCCGATCAAGACTTTGGCATCGGAAAGTCAGAGCTAACAACTTTCACACCAATTGGAGAAATCATACTCTCCGAAACGGTGGGCACTAATCACCGAGGCTTATTCTGGACACGAGAGAATCCTGAGGTACCAATTGAGGGTGTCCAAGAGATATTTGTTCCATTCCCCGAATGGACAACGAGCACATTCTCTACAACATCTGAACTTATACAGCACATGTTTACAACAGACGCAGTATACGTGCAAAATCAAATTTATGTGGGAACTGCGCCTCATTGTACCAATGTGTTCTTTGAAACGGGAGCTAATCTCCCCGACGCCCTTTGTGGGAATGATGCTAATGTAGCCAATGACGATGCCGATTTAGACATTGGATTTATTGGAGACCGGAACTAATTTGGTTGGTTAACGTTCGAAAGTTACTCTCAGATTGAACCGAGATTTAAGACCTGAACCATCTCAAGGAGGTTTCTGTGAGGCGATACTGCTTCCTTATTAGATTAATTTTGTCGAACCTGCTGATTATCACGACATTGTCAATTGCTGATGTTAGTGCTCAAGATGGTGGATTAGGTCCATATGAGGTGAATACCATCACGTACAGTCCAGATGGAGCCATCATTGCGGTTGGTGGCGGACCTTTTGGATGTTTACCTCCAGGAACACCTGATACCAGCCCATTTGAGATTCGCCTCTTGGATTCACAATCAGGACAATTGATAGACACTTTTGGAGATCATTTATGCACTGTTAATTCTCTGGCTTGGAGTCCAGACGGCACTCTACTAGCAAGTAGCGGCGATGATGGTCTTTCCTCCGTTTGGACTGTCTCTACCAGACAGTTACTTAGTAGAGCGGAAGGAATTTTTCAAGTACCCGTAAGCGGCTCGTCATGGAGTGCAGACGGGCAATTGGTTGCTGATTTTAACCCACAGACGTCCGGAGTCAGAATTTGGAGCGCATCCACAGGCACAACATTGTCATTCTTAGAGGATCCGGGAGATCTTAATCGTGTTCGTTCCCTTTCTTGGAGTCCTGACGGTAGCTATCTCGCCGTAGGTAACGATGGGAGCAATGTCCAAATCTGGGATGTCTCATCAATTGGTAGTACGGGAACCGGACAGCTAATTGCTTCCTTCAGCAATAGCCCTGCCAATTCACTAGCTTGGAAACCGGACGGAACCCAACTGGCAATCGGTGGGGTGGATATTTTAATTTTGGATGCGACAACTGGAAGCACATTGCATGTACTAACTGGTCATGCAAATGCCGTGCTTTCAGTAGCGTGGAATACTGCTGGAACCCTGCTAGCAAGTGGAAGTCTAGATAATACTGTACGGATTTGGGATACGGTAACAGGTCAACAATTGGAAACCATTCAAACTACGGGGGTTGTCAGAGCAGTGGATTGGAGTCCCAACGGCACTCAAATTGCTTATGGCGGTGCAGGTGGCACAGTAGACATCGTTCCTGCCCCCGGCGTAGCAACACCCACCCCCACGCTAACGGATACACCCACGCATACGCCCACCTTCACCCCATCATTGCCGGCGGTGAATCCGTTAAGCGTGTGCTGGGTGAAACATTGGAATGGCACCGGCAGCACCGAATGGCGTATCACCAATCCGAACTCTGACCTCTGGTCAGCGTGCCGGATACCAGAGTACGCTACAACTGGTTTGTCTATGATCAGCCGAACGCGCAAGGGAATATCGTTCAATCAGCGCAGAACTTGGACAACGGCAACCCGAATCCTGTGAACACCGCCTATTCTCAGAGCATTCGCCTTGAATGGTATCTGGTGACCAACGGTGTGCCGTGGCAGATTCTTGGCACGGTGACTACCAACGCTAATCCTAGCGGTCAATGTCCGTAGTTGAATTGCCGGGGCGTTCAGTCGAACGCCCCCTGGACTTTGGCAGTTTGAAGCAAGTCGTTGTCGGGAGACAGCGACTTTTTTCATGGAAATTAGGTGAAAAGCCAGGCAAAATGAGGGTCAGCAACGGGCAGCGGCAAAACGGCGTTGCGTAACGCCAGCAACAAGCGTTCTTTTCCGCCCAGTCAGGCGGGGAACAAAGCGGGTGAAAATCGTGCTGCTGCCAGAAAGCGATGCGGTAAGCCCGCCATAGGGTGTTGAGCGACCAGCGTTGGGAGCCACGCCACCAGCGGGTGGGCACTGGAGCGGGGGGCGTCAAGCCAAAGGTGCGGTAGCCCGCCAGCAGCAACAGGATATAGATCCATGCCGACCATTGCACCGAGGCAACCGCAGCGAGAGGGTTGAAACACTGCTTGTCGCCCAAGTCAAAGATGCTTTTCAGTTCGCGGTGACAGACTTCGACCTCCCAGCGTTGCCACGCCCAGAACAGCAGCGTCTCCAGTGGCAGGGGCAGTCGCCATCTCCCATCGGCGGTCGGTCGTGCATCGACCAGAAACACCAGTGGCTCGCGGCGGGTGCGGGCGTTGTGCTTGCCCCGTACCACGATGAGGAAAAGCGGGCGATGTGACGCCCCCTGCCGCAGGAAACCACCTCGTACCTTCACCTGCAAATGGCGCTCGCGTCCACACACGTTCAGGGTGAGCCTTTGCCAGCCGTGCCGTTGCTGCCAGAGTTATTGCGGCGTGGCTGCCCATTTGCCATAGAGCCGCTTGCGTCCATGCTGCCGAGGGGATGCAGACAGCAGATGGTACAACACCCGGTTTTTGGCGCTGCGTGCCAACAGGGTTACTCCTTCCGGCAACGCTTTCCACAGGTTGAGATGGTCGTAATGTTCATCCCCGACGAACAACACCAGCTGTTCTGCCCGTCCACAAGCTGCCAACTGCTCCCGTAGCCACCGCAGAAACCCCACCGCCGCTTCTGTCTCTTGTGAAAACTTGCACAATTTATTGTGAAACCTTATACTATGAACGTCACATTCTTCTGCTAAGAGGTTTTCGATCATGCATCTGACGCTGCTTGCCGTCGGCTCGCGCGGCGACGTTCAACCGTTTATCGCGCTTGGACTCGGCTTGCAAAAAGCCGGGTATACGGTTCGGTTTGCCACCCACAGCATTTTTGAAGCGACTATCCGCGAGGCTGGCTTGGAGTTCGCCCCGCTGGAAGGCAATCCACAGGCGATTGTGCAGGGCGAAGAAGGACGCGCCTGGATGGAATCGGAGCGCAATCCGTTCAAGTTTGCCAGCGGTTTTCGCCGCCTGATGGGTCCCGTCGTGCGTCAGGCGATGCAGGATGCGCTGGTGGCAAGCGAAGGCACGGACGGATTGATCATCACGGGTCCGGCGTACTACTTCGGCTACAGTGTTGCCGCCAAACGGAACATCCCGTATGTGTACGCCTATCTCCAGCCGCTGCATCCCACAGGCGAATTTCCAAGCGCGTTGTCGCCCATGTCGCTACCGAGAAACAGCGTCTTCAACTACCTCACTCACGTGGTTGGCGGGCAAATGTTCTGGCAGTTGATGCGCCCCATCGTCAATCAGGCGCGGCACGACTTCTTGAACCTGCCGCCCGAACCGAGGCAAGGGTCTTTCCCGGAAGATATGCGGCGGAAAATCCCCGTCGTCTATGGCTACAGCCCGTCGGTGCTGCCCAAGCCGAAAAACTGGGGCGATTTCATTCACGTGACCGGTTACTGGTTCCTCGATCAGCCGGATTGGACGCCGCCACAAGCGCTAGTGGATTTCCTGCAAGCAGGATCGCCGCCGATTTACATTGGCTTCGGCAGCATGGCGAACCGCAACCCGGAACAGATGACCGAGATTTCGCTGGCGGCATTGAAGAAAACCAACCAGCGCGGATTGCTCCTGAGTGGCTGGGGCGGAATCACTCAGGCGGATTTGCCGGATACTGTGTTCAAGATCGATGCCGCGCCGCACGATTGGTTGTTCCCGCGCATGGCGGCGCTGGTGCATCACGGCGGAGCGGGCACGACGGGCGTAGGACTCCGCGCGGGCAAGCCAACGACGATAATTCCCTTCTTTGGCGATCAGGTCTTCTGGGGAGAACGGGTTACTGCGCTCGGCGTCGGACAGGCGATTACGCGGAAACAGTTGTCTGCCGATACACTCGCCGCCGCTATCCAGAAGATGGTGAGCGACACAGGGATGCAAGGCAGGGCGCAAGCATTGGGCGAGAAAATCCGCAGTGAACGCGGTGTCGAGAACGCAGCCGAAATCATCTCACGGGTGATGGGGTGAACGGCGACTATCTCGGCACTTCCACCTGCGCCAGCACGCGGCGGAATACGGCATCGGCATCCAAGCCTTCGATTTCGGATTCCGGGCGCAGAATGACGCGGTGGCGCAGCGTTGGCGGAACCAGCGCTTTCACGTCATCGGGCGAAACGTAATCACGCCCACGCAACGCCGCATAGGTTTTCGATGCCAGCAGCAGCGCCACGCCTGCGCGGGTACTCGCGCCAAGCGTCAGGTCAGGGCTGCGGCGAGTCGCGTCGGCAATGGCGGTGATGTAATTGAGAATGCCTTCTTCCACGCGCACCGCCTGAATGATCTGCCGGATTTGCGCCAGATGCGACGGGTTGATCACCGGACGAACGCCCGTCGCGGCGATGTCGTGGGGGGCGAAGCCTTCGTGGTAGCGGCGCAGCACTTCGGTTTCGTGCCCCCGATCCAGATAGCCGACTTTGATCTTGAAGAGGAAGCGATCTAGCTGGGCTTCGGGCAGAGGATACGTGCCGTCCATCTCTACCGGATTCTGGGTGGCGATCACCATGAACGGTTCAGGCAGCGGCTGGGTGTCGCCTTCGATGCTCACTTGCCGTTCTTCCATCGCTTCCAGTAATGCCGCCTGTGTTTTGGCGGGAGCGCGGTTGATCTCGTCTGCCAGCAGGATTTGCGTGAAAACGGGTCCGCGCTTGAGGTGGAACTGGCTCGACTGCATATCGAAGACCACCGTCCCCACCACGTCCGAGGGCATGAGATCGGGCGTGAATTGGATGCGGCGGAACTCGGCATCGACCAGCGCCGCCAGCGTCTTCGCCATCAGCGTTTTCGCTGTGCCGGGGACGCCTTCCAGCAGCACGTGACCCCGTGTGAACAGCGCCACCAGCATCAATTCGACGGCGGCTTCCTGCCCGACGACGGTCAGCGCCGCCGCTTCGCGCAGCTTATCGGCAATCGGTTTCAACAGGGCGCTTGGTTGTAAATCGTCCAAAGTGCTCTCCTAACTTATTTTCTTCAGGTATCCGTCCACAGCCGCCGCTACACTGATCAACTCGTGTTCGCTCACGTTCGTGCGGCTCAACCGTGTCAGCAAATCGCGTAATTCGGCTTCGTCTACGGATGGATCGACATAGACGACGCGCTTGACCAGTTCGTCGCCCTGTAGCTTGGGGTCAACGCCGTAGCGTTCGCTCAGGCGGCGGCGAAGCTGCCCCTGATAATGCTGCATGATTGCTTCGCGCTGTCCGGTACGGCGGAACAAGGTCGCCATCGCCTGAATATACTCCACAGGCTCACGGCGTAGACGATTCTCCGGCAGCGGGATTGGCGCTCCAAAACGGCGTCCACGCAGAAACAGATAGACCATCGTCATCCCCACCGCGAGCACGATACCCCACCCCGGCGCAGTCCCGAACAGCCAGTCGTTGAAGGTGTTGGGACCTTGATAGAATAATCGCTCGTCAAAGCCAATCGTCGCATCGGACGGTACAGAAGCCAACATATTGGCGATCAGCGCCCCGTTATCTGCCCGCTGAATCCCTACATTGGTGAATGGGTAGGTCGAGCCAGACACCCAAACCACTCCCGCGCCTTGCGGGAATGATACGAGAACGGGTTGACCATCATAAGTGAAAAGGTGTGGCACAACGTCTCTGCGTTCAGTCTCGATGGGGAAAGGTGAGATCAAGACAGTCTCGTATACGGGCGGAGCGACCAGCGTAGGCGCAGCCGATATGAATATGGTCTGGGTTTGGATGTTGGGGTAAAAACCCAGCGAGATGTCAAAAGTGGTCAGGAAATCATTCAGGGCAAATGGAGTGCCAGCGACGATCAGCGTATTGCCTGCTTCCACCCATTCGCGCAGGTTGTCGCCGGACACATCTTCGGAAGGCATGTCCCAACTGTATTCATTCAGCTTGAAAAGGACATCAATATCATCCAGATCAGAGGCTGAACTATTGGTCTCACGCACCTGATAGCCGCTGCGTTCCAGCCACAGGCGCAGCGCCATCACGCCGTACTGCCTATCATTGCGAACGCTCAGGGGAAATGCCGGGGGTTCCTGACGCGATACGATAATGGCGGAGACGATCACCAGCGCCACGAACGCGCCAATCAACAGCCGAAGGTCGCTCCGCTGAATCATGCCGCCAACCGCCGCAGTCGTTCGACGTTCTGGATGAACTGCCGGTACATGTCCTCGTCCACCGGAATGAAGCCGTACCATACGTCGTCAAAGGTCGTGACTACCGGACGCAGCAGTTCGACCAACTGGGGCTTATCCCCGACCATGCGTAAATGCTCGCGGTTGGTCAGCGTCCGGTCATAGCGGATCAAGCCCTTTTCGTCCAGCAGCAGCAAGCAGGCAAGGTAGAGGTAGCGAATGGCGTTGCGGTAATCGCGGTTTGCTTCGCTTTCCTCGGCACGCTGGCTAGCATCCTGTGATGTCGTCGGATCATCCTCATCGGATGGCTTCTCCACTGCCATGCGCTGCACCTTCAGATTGCGGGCGAAGTACAACAGCACGACTGCCACAGCCGCCGTCAAGCCGATCACCAGAAGCAACTGCGCCAGTTCGGGCGGGATACTGAAGGAAGGTGAAGATTCCGGCGCATTCTCCGGCAAAGGTGTTGGGGTTGGATAATGAAAACGTGGGTCTTGCAACACTTCGTCGAGCGTTTGCTGCGACGGCGGATTTGCCTCGCCAGTCGTGCGGCGGTGATAGTCGAGCATTGCCCGAACTTGCCGCAACCTTTCCGCCTGTCTCTCTGCGGATGTGGATGCAAGCCAGTTCATATCGACCTGTACGGTCTGATCGCCGATCTGCACGGAATCCACGTCACGCCAGAGTTCGTTCAACGCTGCGCGTGCGCTTTCTCCACCAGTTACCAGCAGCGATTCGGATTGCTCCATTCGCCCCCAGAATTCGGCTTCGCTGATCGGCTGCGCGATGAGAGGGGATGCCAGCATCAGGCAAAACAACGCGACGGCAAGGCAAAGTCTTCCCATCACCGCAGGTTGCGCATCGCGGGCGCGAACTGTTCAAGGAGGGCGTACATGGTTGCACCGCCAACGACTGCGAAGACGAACGCGATACCCACCAGCGCCAGAATGTTGATCAGATCGCGGCTGTTGAGGAACGTTTGCGGGCGGGGCGATTCGATATGGATAGGGCGTGCCTGTGGGTTATCGAGCGCCGCCAATGCAAGATCGAGTCCTTCGGCTTTCGAGCGTCCATCGTAGTAGAGCAGGGTCAGCGCAACGGGTGTCAGCGGGGTCAGGAAGATGGTGACAATGGTTGAAAACGTCAGATCGATCACGTTGGCGGCGAGCAGGTTGCGTGAAGTTACCATGCTTTGCGCGATGAAGCCTGCAAGCAGACCGAAAATCAAGCCAAAGATGAAGCCGAGGATGCCCATCACCACGATAACGCCAAGCGCTTGCCAGAAGCGAGTCTTGCCTAGCGACCAAGCGCGGTTCAAACCAAACGAGGTATCGACATTTTCCAGCACGATGACGGGCGCAAGGAAGGAAAAGGTCGCCACGTACACGTAAAAGACCAGTCCCAAACCTGCCCATACCGGGAAGCAGGCAGCGCCGATCAACGCGATGGGGATCATCAAGGCAAACAGCACAACGCCGAGCAGGATAAAGCCGCAGCCGAGCGTCGAAAAACGATGTTTGATCGCCTGATATGCTTCGCCGATGGTGACACGCCTGCCGAACAGGTATTCCGAGGTCATGTAGGTGAGCAAGCCGTTGACCAATACCGACTGCACCAGCGCAAGGATCGACGGAACAATCCCTGCGATACATAGAAGCGCTGTGTTGCCTTGCGTGCCAGTCGTGCCGAACCGCTGTAATCGGAAGAGGTCGTCGGCGGTAGAGAAACTGATCAGCCCATTGATCAGCGTGATCGGGATGATGACAAGCGCCGCCAGCCCGACGAAGGTGCCAAAGTTTTCACGGTAGACACGGAAGCTGCGATCCAGAAGTTCCAGAAAGGTGAACGAGAGGGTGGGCAATCGGCGAGGGCTGTCCATGCGCTTTGCTCCTTAGCGTCAGCATTACCCTATTATATGAGGATTTTGGGCGTGGAAACTTGCGACTACCCCGCCTCGATGCCCTTCTGCTAGAATCAGCGCAGAACGAACCTTCACATTGTGAGACAATCCCCTACTATGACACTTATGGAAACACCTCAACTGCTGCGCGTCGGCGTCGTCGGGCTTGGCTGGGCGGGCGAAACGCATGTCAAAGCCTTTTTAGCTTTGCCAAACGTCGAAGTGGTCGCCGCAGCCGATCCGCGAGCCGAACGGCTGAATGAAGTCTGCAAAACCTACAATATTCCGCATAGCTACACCGACTATAAGGAGTTGATTGCGCGGGACGACATCGACATCGTGAGCGTAGCGACGCCGAATCATCTGCACATGCCGGTGACGGTGGCGGCTTTAGAAAGCGGCAAGCACGTGCTGTGTGAAAAACCGCTGGCGAGAAGCGTTGCCGAAGGCGAGGCGATGGTGAAGGCGGCAATCGACAACCGCCGGGTGCTGAAAGTGGCGTTCAACCATCGTCAGCGCGGCGACGTGCAGGTGTTGAAAAACTACATCGATCAGGGCGGGCTTGGGCGAGTGTACCATGCCAAAGCGACGTGGATGCGGCGTGCCGGAATTCCGGGCATGGGCGGCTGGTTCACCACGCGAGAGATGGCGGGCGGCGGTCCGCTGATCGATTTGGGCGTGCATGTGCTGGACATGGCGATGTTTCTGCTCAATGAGCCGGAAGTGGTGGCGGTGAGCGCGGCAACCTATGCCGAACTGGGACCACGTGGGCGTGGCAGTCGTGGAGACCGGACTGCCGATGGCATCTACGAGGTCGAAGATTTGGCAACCGCGTTCATTCGTTTAGCCGATGGCGTGACGTTGCTGCTGGAAGCAAGCTGGGCGGTGTATGGCAGGCATAACGACGACTTCGGCGTGTCGTTGTATGGAACCGAAGGCGGCGCGGAGATCAACGTTCAGAATTACGTCTGGCAGGATACACTGCGGATTTTCACCGATACGGGTGGCGTGCCTTCAGAGATTCGCCCGCAGGTGTACCGGGGCGAAGGACACAACGCGGTGGTACGAGAGTTCATCGGCGTGATTCGCAGCGGCGATTGGTCGAACCACGTAGGACGCGAAGGTCTGCGCAGGGCACAGATCATCGAAGCGTGTTATCTATCGGCGCAGCAGGGACGCGAGGTTGCGCTGGTAGACGTAGCTGGGCATGTGTAAGTCGTTAGTGAATAGTCGATAGTCGTTAGCTTTTGTATTGGGTGAGCTAACGACTATCTGATAAATAGAGAAGGATAACATTGCTGAAGCCGCCGAAACCTAAAGCGTTTTGTAATTCGACCACTCCGTTCGTGTCCTAAAGCCAACACTTTGCTAGTGTGCTTCACTGCGATCAATGTACAACAAATCGCCTACCTCGCACCCGAAGTATTCGCAGAATTTCTCGACTACAGGCGCATCGAAGCGGTCTACCTCATTCCGTAGCCAACGCCCAACCGTTTGAATCGAGATTCCAAGCCTCTCCGCGATTTCGGTTTGGGTAATTCGTCTGTTCTCTTGGCGCTCCTTTTCCGTGAGTAGGACAAAGAAGCGATTACGCAGTCTGTTGCTCATATGCTTCAGTTGCTTGACACTATCATCAATTATTTTTACACTAGTGCAAAATTTATATTCTCTAAATCACTTTCGAGGCTAAAAAATGTCTGAGCCGATGTTCCCCGTTCCCATGTTCCCCGACGATCCCAAACCCACCAAGTTTAATGCAGAAAACATTCGCAAAGCGTGGCACAACGGTGAATGGCATTTCAGCGTCATAGATATTATCGCTGAACTCCTCTCCTGTGACCACAAACGGGCTAAATCCTACTGGTCAACCCTGAAAGAACGCCTCAAAAAAGAAGGGAATCAAACGGTCACAAATTGTGACCAGTTGAAAATGCGTGCGCCCGACGGCAAGCAACGCCTCACCGATGTCGTCAATACAGAACAAACGCTACGGCTTGTCCAATCCATCCCCTCTCCCAAAGTTGAACCACTCAAAATGTGGCTATCTGAAGTGGGGCGCAGCAGTTTGACGATGCTGAAGAACAACTACATCGTGTTTTAGAGCATTTCGGCGGGAAATACCGTCGTCAGGGGAAGTCGGATAGCTGGATTGAAGCGCGTATTCAGGGCATTATCACCCGCAAGCAGTTTGTGGAAGCCCTCAAAGCCGCCGTCCTGAATGCTCCGCCCACTTTGTACGCACAGGCAACCGATAAACTCTATCATGGGTTATGGGAACGCACCACCGCGCAGCTACGCGGCGATCTTAACCTGACTGAGAAGCAAAATCCGCGTGATTACTTTGGCGAATATGCGCTGATTTACACCCGATTGGCGGAGATGATCGCCACCGACAAGTTGGACAAACTCGAAATCGTCACACTTTCAATGGCAATAGATATTGTGTGGGCAGTCGCCATCCTCATTCATCAACAAGCAAATGCAACTGCGAATGCGCTTGGTATCGATCTGGTGACGGAGCGTCCGCTGCTGAAAGATTCGTAAATGAGTTGAGGGTGATTCTGAAACAAGCGAGCGGGGTATCTTGCCCCGCCCTACTTAATATGCTTATTATCCGGTTGCCTGCCCTGAAGCCGAGTCTCTGGGGGATTTGATCGTATGCGCCGGAACGCTGCAAATGCCAGTGGGCAATCCGCTTGCCGCGTCACGAGGCGAAACGATGGCGGTACACCCGCTTGATGCAAGAACGGGCGTGAAGGCGGTGACGCAGAGGGCGAGGATCAAGGCAAGCGTCACGATTCGTAAGGGCAGTGCTTTAAGGTGCTTCATTCGAGCAATCTCCGTTTGATTTGAACCATGAGCAGTATAGGTGTTCAACGTGACAGGATCGTGACGAGGTTGACGATCCGCACGTTCACGGCGCTGTGAAATCCTGTTACACTGGAAGCCAGTACCGTTACCACAAGATGATTCGCTGCTCATGACGATCACGACAGTTGAAAAAATCCGACGGCTTCCGTGGAATATCGCCCTCAGCGCCACCAATAACGTTTTCGCCCAACTCACGTTTTTCGGCTCGACCTTCGTTCTGTTCCTGAATGAACTCGGCGCAAAGAATTCTGAAATCGGTTTTTTGCTATCGCTGCTGCCGTTCTTCGGCATCGTGGCGCTGTTCATCGCGCCCAGCGTCGCCAAGTTCGGCTATAAACGCACCTTCGTGATCTTCTTCGGCGTTCGGAACGTCGTCACCGCCGGATTGCTGCTGGTTCCG
>DATGQJ010000357.1:0-3057 GCA_035304265.1 Oceanobacillus sp. | reverse complement strand
GAACCGCACCAGCATCGTCATTGCCCACCGCCTGAGTACAATTCTCGCCGCCGACCTGATTCTGGTGATGGATCGCGGGCGAATCGTCGAACGGGGCACGCACGCGGAACTGCTGGCGCAGGGTGGATTGTACGCGCAGCTCTACGAAACCCAGTTTGGCGGTCAACGCGAGACGGACTTCAACTGATTTTCCACCTCGCAAGCTGCTCCCGCGTATATTCGTAGCTTGCCTCGACCATCTCCGCCGAGGACTTGAGATCGAAAAGTCCGAACTGCTCTACAGGCGGGGTCAGCAGCAAATCAGCGTAGGCGTTTCGGGTGGCGCGGGTGCTGGCGCTGCTCAAAATCGTCGTCCGCGCGAGAATGGCGAGGATGTTGGGGACGCGCATCTTCGGCGCGAAAGGATTCAGCCGATTCCAGAAGACGCGCCACCCGCTCAAATGCTCGTCAAGTTGATAAGCCTCCTGCGGCAGCCCCAACCCCGACGCTATATCGACGGCGATCACCGTCCCGCCTTCGCACAACGTCTTCGCCACATCCGCCGGAAGATTGTTGAAAACCGCCCCATCCACCAACAAATCGCCGTTGCTATCAGCAAGCGGAGGATAAACACCGGGAATCGCGGTGCTGGCGCGTACCGCGCGGCGCAGAAGTCCCTCACGGTGAACGTGCATCTTCGCCTGTGAAAGATTGGCGCTCAGGCAGAAAAAGGGCAGCAGCAAGTCTTCAATTCGGGTATCCCCGAAAAGCCGCGTCAGCGTGCGCAGAACCCGCTGCCCCGCCGCGAACGATACCAACGGAAGGGTGTAATCGAGAACCGCGCCTCGTTCCAGAAAGTAGGCACTTACCGCTTCGACAATCGTCTGGTAATTCCATCCCTTCGCCACCATCGCGGCGACCAACGCCCCCGCGCTCGTGCCCCCCACGAGGTCGGGTTGAATGCCTGCCTCTTCCAACGCGCGGATCACGCCGATGTGCGCAGCGGCACGAGTGCCCCCACCGCCAAATACAAGCGCCAGCGCCTTCCCACGAAGAAAGCGCCCCACCCGTTCGATGTCCGCAGGCGAATCCAGCGCAACATGATGATGCCTGTCTACCCGTCGTTTCGCCAGCCAGTCACCTGTTCTCATAATTGGTTGCCCGCTGGTTGAACGAAGCAGCACCAGTTCTTTGCGTGCGCTGATGCGCGGGTTATCCGGCAGCAAGCGCTCTACTTCGCTGAGATCGGGCTGTTCGTTCGCCATGCCAAGCAGCAAAATCCGATCTGCATGATTCAGGCAGCGGCGCGTCCAGCCGTTCGGCTGGGCTTCGGCTTCCAGCAAAATGAAACGATGCCGAACTTCCTGCTCGTTGATCCAAGCCGAAAGCTCGTAGTGTTCGGCTTCCTCGTCAGCGTCGTAAGTCAGCGGCAGCCCATCCAGACGCGACCAGTTGAGATGGAGTGTATCCCCTTCTCGCCCAAGCACTTCCGCCAATTGCTGCGCGAACAACGTCACAGGCACATTGGGACTAAGCGGCAGTACCGCGAGCGTGATAGGCTTGCGATATTGATAGCTCTCAAACGTCATCCGGCGCACCCGTTCGACCATTTGCAGCGCGATCTGTGCCATCACCGGACTATGTTTTTCCGCCAGTCGTTGAAATCCGGCTTTGCTGAGGCGGCATAACTCGCTGTCGCGCAGCGCATACACCGTCGCGCTGCGTGTTTCTCCCGAAACCACGCCCATCTCCCCAACCGTATCACCACTGCCGAGTTCCATCACCACCGTTTCAGAATCGCCTACCACGACACGCAGCCGCCCGTTTGCGACTACGTACAGGCTGTCACCCTCTTCTCCCTGCTTGAACAGCGTTTCTCCTTGCCGGAGGAAAACCCATTCCATTTCCGCGCCAAGTTCTTCGCGGATCACCGTATCCACCAGCGGTCTGCCCTGTGAGGCGCGACGGGTGTGCTCCAAATCGGTGTAAATAGAGGACAGCGGCTTGCCAAACAACCGCTCGAACGCAGTCTGAACAGAGGCGTCGTTTAACCCCAACTGTTCGGTGATATGAGGAATATCATCGGCAACGAAAGCGTAGCGTTCGCCTAAACGGTACGCCAGCGCCGCGCGAATGTCGGCGCTTTGTGGCACAAACTGCTTCCAGTGTTCGTGCTGTGCTTCCAAATCTTCAAGCGTCACGTAGGCGCGTTCGGGTAAATCGGGCAGTTTGAGCAGCACGTGAACCCCAAAACGAAGCTGCGCCATGATATGCCCGGTACGGTGTTCGATGGCGGCGAAGACCTGATCCGTTTGGGTTCGTAATTCTTCAGGGAGTGCAGTGGTTGTCATGGCATCTCTACAAAATGGTGAATGCCGATTATACCCTCTTCTATGCTACACCTTATGTCGCTATAATGAAGCCGGAAGGGGCAAATTGTGATGACTGAATTGTATTTGATTGTTGGATTGGGCAATCCCGGCGTTCGTTTTGAAAAGACGCGCCATAACGTCGGCTTTCGCACGGTGGAACGGCTGGCACAGAAATACGGGCTGACCTTCGGCAAGATGGAACACCGTGCGCTGGTCGCCAGTGGTACGATTCTTGGCAAGCGGGTGATCCTTGCCAAGCCGCAGACTTTTATGAATCTCAGCGGCGATTCAGTCGTCCCACTTGCCCGTTTCTACAAGATCGAGCCGGATCACATCATTGTCGTTCACGACGATCTTGACCTGCCGATGGGAACATTGCGCCTGCGCAAGAGCGGTAGCTCCGGCGGACAGAATGGTCTCAAGCACATCCTTCAGCGCATGGGCACGCAAGACATCCCCCGCGTTCGCATCGGCATCGGACGCCCGCCGGGAAGAATGGACGCGGCGGATTACGTCCTGACTCCATTCAAGGGCAACGACGAAATCCTTGCCGTCGAAGTGCAGGATCGCGCGGTTGCCGCCATCGAAACGTGGCTCACCGACGGCATCGAACTGGCAATGTCCCGCTATAACGGACCCGCCAAACAGGAGAAACCTGTCACGGCGGTGGATCAGGAAACGCCCCCAACGACATAAAGAGGTAGGT
>DATGQJ010000356.1:0-2528 GCA_035304265.1 Oceanobacillus sp. | reverse complement strand
TATACAAGAGGAGAGCAGCATGACAACGTTTGGCAAACTCATCCAGCTTATGATGGGCGTGACCAATATGGAGCAATCCAAGAAGTTCTATGCCGACACGCTGGGGTTTTCGGTCATTACCGACTATGGGCAAGGCGATAGGCATTGGGTATCTTTGGGTTTTCCCGATGGTGGCGTGACGGTAACGCTTACGACGTTTCTTGGTGATCACCTTCAACCCGGAACCATGAGTCTGTATATTGCGACATCAGATGTTCAGCAGGCTTATGACGAGGTGACGGCAAAAGGCGTCACAATAGTCAACCCGATTGCGGATGATCTGTACGGTCCCGGTTCTGGCGTCAAGTGGTTCAGGATTGCCGATCCGGACGGCAACGAATTGACGATTGTGCAATCGTAGCCCTGTTCATGAACGCTAGGACGAAAAGTATAGGTGTCTCCCACAATCGAGTGGGGGATACCTGTCGAGCAGGTGAGAGAGCGTAACATTAGGGCTGGCGCAGTGGGCTACAAACCATTTTCAAACAATCTCCTGTTAATTATCTGTTTATCAGTTGCCAGATGTGCTCAACTGCGCAAGTTCTATAATTATTCAGGTTGTTTTCCTCTCACTGCATGAGAGAAAGACAGGAGAATCCATACATGAAGTACATGATGATGATTTATGCGAACTTGTCTGAGCGTCACGGGGCTGCGCCGGAAGAGGGCGAGAGCACCACGCTTTCACCGGCGACGCGGTTGCTTCCGAATTTTACGCCGGAAGAACGCAAAGCTATGATGCAAGCATGGGCTGCTTTTAAGGCGGAAGCCGAAGCCGCCGGAGTGCTGGTATCGAATGAAACGCTTTATCCGGTCAGCGACGCGACGACCCTGCGGATTCGGGATGGCAAGCGGTTGATCTCCGATGGTCCCTTCGCCGAGACGCATGAACAGTTAGGCGGGTTCTTCGTGTTGGATTGCAAAGACCTCGACGAAGCGGTGGAGTGGGCGGCAAAAATGCCCGGTGCGCAATATGGCTCGATTGAGATTCGCCCGGTGATGTCGCTCGGTTAGGCGCAGATGACCGCAGTTGAGCAGATCGAAACGACCTTCCGCGAAGAATACGGACGGGTGCTGGCGACGTTGATCAGCCAGTTGGGGGATTTCGCGCTCGCAGAAGATGCGCTGCAAGATGCGCTGGTGGAGGCGCTCAAGCGGTGGAAAAGCGACGGTATCCCGCGAAATCCGGGCGCATGGCTGACCACCGTCGCCAAACGCCGCGCGATCTACCGCCTGCGGCAAGCCTCGACTTTCGAGCGCAAACAAGCCCTGCTCGTTCAAGAGCAGGACGAAGACGAAGAAGAAGAGTACGACGAAATGATCCCTGACGAACGCCTGAAACTGATGTTCACCTGCTGCCATCCTTCGCTGGCGTTGGAAGCACAGGTGGCGCTGACGTTGCACACACTCGGCGGCTTATCGACGCAGGAAGTGGCGCGGGCGTTCCTTGTGCCTGTACCGACGATGGCGCAGCGGTTGGCACGGGCGCGGGCGAAAATCCGCAACGCGGGCATCCCATATCGCGTACCACCCGCCGAACTGCTGCCTGAACGGTTGGACGCTTTGCTGGCGGTGATCTACCTGATTTTCAACGAGGGCTACGTGGCAAGCAGCGGCGATACGCTGACACGCGGCGATCTGTGCAGTGAGGCGATCCGGTTATGCCGAATTCTGGTCAGCCTGCTGCCGGAGAGCGCCGAGGCGCGAGGGCTGCTGGCGTTGATGCTGCTGCACGATTCGCGGCGCGAGACACGGGTGAACGCGGCGGGTGAACTCGTCCTGCTGGATGAGCAGGATCGCTCTCGATGGGATCGGGCGAAAATTGAAGAAGGGATTGCGATTCTGGACGAGGCGCTTGCGCTGCATGATCCGGGTCCGTATCAGGTGCAGGCGGCGATCAGCGCCTTACATGCCGAAGCGCCAACCGCAGAGGAAACCGACTGGCGGCAGATCGCGGCGCTTTATGGCACGCTGGCGGTGATGTCTCCGTCGGTGGTGGTGGAAGTGAACCGCGCGGTGGCGGTAGCGATGGCATTGGATGTCCAGACGGGTTTACAAATGCTGCTGCGCCTTGAAGATGAAGCCGACGATTTTTACCCGTATCACGCGGCGCGTGCCGATTTGCTGCGACGGACGAATCAGCGCGAGGCGGCAGCAGACGCTTACGAACGGGCACTCGCGTTATGCAGCAACAGCGCCGAACGCGCCTATCTTCAGCGGCGGCTTGACGAGTTGACTCAACATCCATGATGATCGGCGGCAAATCAACGGTAGTAGGAGAGGATGATGGACAGTAAAAAAGCGGGCTTTCGCTCGATTGACGAATATATCGCCACGTTCCCGGAAGATATACAAAAAATCCTGCAAGAAATTCGCGCTACCGTTCAAGCCGCCGCACCGGATGCGAAAGAAAAAATCAGCTATCAAATGCCCACTTTCGATTTGAAGGGCAATTTAGTCCATTTTGCCGCTTTCAAGAACCATATCGG
>DATGQJ010000355.1:0-2579 GCA_035304265.1 Oceanobacillus sp. | reverse complement strand
TCGCCAACGCCGTCTGGGATACGGGGGCAAGTATCACGGTGGTAGACAAAACCTTCTTGGAAAAACACTCGGATTTCTTTGAGCCAGCAGGTCATTCTACCGGAACCGACTCTACAGGCGCGTCGATGGAAACCCCGATGTTCATGATGGCGGCAACCAGAATCGGGGGATATGCGTTTCCACCACATCGAGTTGCAGGCGTGGACTTATCGCAGGTGAACGCCACCATCGAGATACCGATGGATTTGATTCTGGGCTACAGCACGCTGAGTAAGGCACGCTGGTTGTTCGATTTTCCTCAACGACGGTGGGCGATAACGAAGCGGCTGTGATCTATGCGCCCTCAGGCAGTTTTTCGCCTTTGTAAGCGAGGATGATTTTCTCGCGCGGGATACCCCCGTTAATCATCAGTGCATCTACGAGGGGTTTGTCCAGACTTCTATCTTCTTCGATGATTACGTAATCCCCAACCACTCGCGCCATCACTGTGATATATCCCGCTCGTCCATCCTTATCCCAATTTCGATCATTGGGAATGATCACAGCAGCGTAAATCTGGTTGGTATCGTCAAGAATGGCATATGAGCGGCAATTGGCGCAATCCCCGCCGCCATAAAGATCGACCTCGCGCCGCGTTATCTGGGCGAGCGATAGCTGTTCTCTTACAGCCATTGGACGTTACTCCGCATAGGCATCGGTGGTGAGGGGCCACATCGGCTTTACGTCCATGTCGAGATCGTTGCGCAGCCCGCTCTCGAATCGGTAATGCGCCGCTGCCCCGATCATCGCGGCGTTGTCGGTGCAAAGGTTGAGCGGCGGATACCGCACAGGCAGTTCGCTTAACTGGCGCATCGTCCCACGCAAAACTTGATTCGCGCTCACGCCCCCTGCCATCAGGATTTCCGTAACGCGGTACTGCTTGGCAGCACGGGCGGTCTTTTCCGCCAGCACCGTAACGACGGCACGCTGAAAGCTGGCGGCAAGATCGCTTACCGAGATGTCGGTACGTAGCTGCGCGTGTTTTTCCGCCCCCGGCTCGCGGCGGCGAGAAGCGGCAGAGGGCATCACCGTCGCCTCACGCATGACCGCCGTCTTGAGACCGGAAAAGCTGAAATCGTAGCTCATATCCAGCTTGGCGCGGGGAAAATCGTAGGCGAGCGGGTTGCCATTGAGGGCGGCACGCTCGATGTTGGGACCACCGGGAAAGGGCAACCCAAGCAAGCGTCCCACCTTGTCGAACGCCTCGCCCGCCGCATCATCCAGTGTGCTGCCCAGCCGTTCATACTGCCCATGTCCTTTCATGAGCAGTAGTTCGGTATGCCCACCGGAGACAATCAGCAGCAGCACCGGAAACTCGATCTTCTGATAAGGTTCGGTCAGCCAGAGCGAATAGACGTGTCCCTCGATGTGATGGATGCCAAGCAGCGGCTTACCGGTTGCCAGCGCCAACCCTTTCGCGTAGTTGATGCCCACCAGCAGCGAGCCAACCAACCCCGGACCTCGCGTCACCGCAATCGCGTCGAGGCGGCTGTAGGTTATCCCGGCGTCTTTCATCGCCTGCTCAACGACAAACCCAATGTTCTCGACGTGCGCCCGTGACGCAACTTCAGGAAACACACCGCCGTACTGCGCGTGTAAATCGATCTGTGAGGCGACAACGTTGGATGCAATCGTCTTTCCGTCGATGACCACTGCCGCCGCTGTTTCGTCGCACGACGTTTCAATAGCCAGAATGTGAGTCATATCCAAATCTCCAGTAACGAGTGATGCGTAATCAGCCAGTTATCTGAACTCGCTACGCTTACTCAGTCCTACCATCCCTGCCGCCGCCAGCACCCACCAGAACACCATCGTCGGGAAAATGTAGCGGGGCAGCGCCAGCAGAAACGCATGAATCAGGGTGACATAGAGAATGAAGCCGATGACAGGTAGGGAGATACGCCAGTTGCGACGTGTCCGCCACATGCCGATCAGCCCGAAAATCAATGCCGTGTAGTGTAGCGCGTAGAGCGTGAGTTTTTGCCAGAAAAAGTCGCCCTGTGTGAGCGCGATTAACCCGCTCACGCTGCGGTCATCCCGCAGCCAGTTTGCAGCCAAATCGCGCAGACTTTCGCCGGGGAAGAGTGTTGTGCCATGCGGTTGCAAATATGCGCCTGCCAGTTCGCCCACGCGCCGCCGAACATAGCCCGGAATATCACTCAGGATAGCGTCGCTTGCTGCCCGTTCAAAATCGGGGCGAGGCAGTGGGACATCTTCTGTCGGCTCTGGCGCTGCTCCCTCTTCGTAAAGCCGCTGATCCACGACTTCGGGATCATCCCAACCCGCCGCGCCTAAATAGAGGAAGGAAAACAGCCCTTCTCCAGCGACGATGAAGCGATTCCATCGGGCAAGGTTGTACACCGTCCACGTCGAGACGACCAGCGCATAGACCACCAGCAGCAGCGCGGCACGCCGTACACCTACCCGAACTATCACCAGATAGACCACCAGCGCCAGCGGGAACAGCAGAAATACGGCTCGCGTCATGGTTGCCAGACCGAGCATAACCCCGGCGAAAATCAGCAGCGTTCCGCGCCGTT
>DATGQJ010000354.1:0-9759 GCA_035304265.1 Oceanobacillus sp. | reverse complement strand
GGATGCCCAATGTCGTATGCCCCGACGAGATCGTAAACCGCCTCTTGGGTTCCGCCCTGGCTATACACGAGTGGTATACCCGTTTTGAGGGCAAGCGCCACCCCCAGCGGTACGGAATCAAAAGGACACATCAATCTATCAACGGATGGAAGCCTTCGGCTCAGTTCAGTTGCGGCAGCCTCAAGCACATCCGGGTAGGATGCAAGCATGTCGAAGTGGAATTGTACAGGGATGGATACGCCGTTGCGGGGAAAGCTGCCGAACTGGATCAGTCCGGCTTCCATCATTTGCTGTAAGAGGTCACTCATCGTACCTGTGCCTTAACTGCGGCGCGAACCTGTTCGGCAAAATCGTCCCCTCGCCCGGCATATAGAACGTCATCCCCCAGAATGTGCAGCGCAATCTCACTTGTAGTCAGCGTTCGGTTCTCCAAGTCGTAGTTTCCGGTTTCCAATACAAATGTGCCCACGTTTTCCTGAAGAAATGTCTCTGCCACAGCCTCATCGGTGATGGTGACGGCATCAACGTTGAATGCACTTGCAGCCTGAACGTAATCAGGGATGGCAAAGGGGGCGTGGAGGATACTCACCGCGTCATCGCCGACGTAAGCAATCGTGCGCTCCAACGCTACCGCCCCGGCAGCGCCGAGCGCAAGATAGGCAGCTAGATCGAATAGATAGCCGCACAGCAAATCGCGTGTTGCAGCGATAATGGCTTTGCCGAACGGCAAAAACGGATCGTCATAACGCTGGATGGGCAACGGCATCTTCTCTAAACGAGGGCGCAACCACAACACCAGATCGGAATGCCGTTGCGCCATTTTTCGTTGCAACCTATTCAAGTCGTTCCCTCAACATGCGCCATGCCATCGACATCGCCCACGTGCCTGTCCAACGCTTTGCCTCATCGGTGCCACCACCGAAGCCGTAGGCACGAGAACGTACTTTGCCCTCGCTGTAGACGGCTATCGCGCTCAGCGCGTCGTTATCCGCCCGATCTTCCTGCGCTCCCGTAAGACTGACGACGGCAATTGCCAGCGTCACGTTGGTTTCGTCGGACAGTTGTTGTGCGGCAGCTTCCGCGAGCTTCTGGACATGAATTTCGTTTGTCTTCAGCGTTTGCGACAGCGCGTCGGTATTCTCGAAATAGCGTGTCTCTTTGAGGAATGCGGCGGCACCGTCCGCCAGTTTCAGCCTTTCACTCACTACCGGCGAGATGCCTGTTTCGCTAACGGCAATCGTGGCGTTCTGTTCTTGAAGCGCTTTGATCAGGGCGGATTCGATGGTTTCGGTGTCGATACCGTACACGTAGCGCCCGATGCGTTCATTGAGCTGCGCCTCTACCCTTTTGATCATCTCGTCAGCTTCGGCTTCGCTGTCCGCCTTCGCGGTGATGCGGACATCTACCTGCCCGCTGTGCGCCGCCAAGCCTACCGTCGGGTTGCTTGCCTGCAACAGGTCCGCTCCGATTGCCTCATCGAGCAAGCTCTCGCCGATACCTGCGGTACGAAGCACCCGCGCCTTGATGATCTTGCCGCCCAATTGATATTTTTCGCGGAGATAGGGCACGACGTTCCCGACAAACAGGTACTTCATCTCGCGGGGGACACCCGGAAGGCTGATCACACATTGCTCGTCCTGCTCGACAATGAAGCAGGGTGCTGTGCCTACAGGATTCTCGATGATGATGGCATTGTCCGGCACGTAAGCCTGCCGCCGATTATTCTCTGACATCTGTACCCGGAAACCCGTAAAACGTTCGGCGATTTTGTCCAATAAATGCTGGTGAAAAGTCAGCCCGCGATTGGTTGCCGCGGCGACTGCCTGCCTCGTCATATCATCAACCGTGGGTCCCAAGCCGCCGCAGGTGATGACGATCCGCGCCCGTCCCAGCGCGATTCGGATCGCATCAGCGATGCGCTGCTCATTGTCGCCCACCGTCGTCATAAAGAACACGTTGACGCCTACATCCCGCAAGGTTCGAGCGAGAAAAACCGAGTTGGTATCCGTGATTTCGCCAAGCAGAATCTCGGTGCCGATAGCGATGATTTCGGCGTTCACATCCCTTTGCATAAAGTCTCCAGATGAATTTTTGCAAAATTTGCGGCGTGAACTATAATTCACGCCAATAACTCGAATTTGCGGAATGCAAGATATTTGTGCAAATTCTACAAATACATGCTCTACCGTAACCTTTGAGCCGACATATTGTCTTATGGAGGAAATCTCGTGGCAAGTGTGACTTTCCGGCATGTCTGGAAGCGTTTTGGAAATACCGTCGCCGTAAAAGACCTCAATATTGAAGTTGCCGATAAAGAGTTTTTGGTGCTCGTTGGTCCATCCGGTTGTGGGAAGTCCACCAGTCTACGTATGCTCGCCGGACTGGAAGAAATCAGCGAGGGAGAAATTCTGATCGGTGACCGCGTGGTCAACAACGTCGCGCCAAAAGACCGTGACGTGGCAATGGTGTTCCAGAGTTACGCGCTTTACCCCCACATGACCGTATATGACAATATGGCGTTCGGTCTGCGTCTACGCAAGACACCGAAGCAAATCATCGATCAGCGTGTGCGCGAAGCCGCGAGAAGTCTTGGTATCGAAAACCTACTAGATCGCCGTCCTCGCCAGCTTTCGGGCGGTCAGCGCCAACGTGTCGCCGTGGGACGCGCGATTGTCCGTGAGCCAGCCGTCTTCTTGATGGACGAGCCGCTTTCCAACCTTGACGCGAAGCTGCGTGTGGAAGCCCGCTCCTTCATCAGCAAGCTGCATCAGCGCCTCGGCACCACCTTCGTCTACGTGACGCACGACCAGATTGAAGCAATGACGATGGGTACGCGCATCTGCGTGTTGAACGCGGGCGAACTGCAACAGGTCGATACGCCGTTCAATCTGTACCATAACCCGCGCAATCTGTTCGTCGCAGGCTTCATTGGCAGCCCGGCGATGAACTTCATTGATGCCGAGTTGAAATCGGTTGATGGACGGCTGATGGTCGAAACACCGTCGTTCTCGCTGCCGATTCCGCCCTCGAAAGCCGATCCGTTCCGCGATCACGTAGGTCGTCGCGTCATTGTCGGCATTCGCCCCGAAGACATTCACGACGTGGATTTCCAGCCCGCCGGCATCACGCCCGCGATTGTGGAAGCGAACGTGGATGTAGTCGAGCAGATGGGTAACGAAATCATTCTGTACCTCGAAGAAGGCGGCAAGACCATCATCGCGCGTACCGATCCGCGCACGCAGGCGCGGGTGGGTCAGCGCATGGGCGTAGCGTTGAACATGGACAATGTCCACATTTTCGACGTTGATACCGAGCTTTCACTTGCCTACGAATACAAGCTGAACGCGGAACAAACCCCGGCATAGAGTTCTCGTAGTAACGAGCGAATTGAAGCCGCCTACGTAAGACTCAGGCGGCTTTTTAATTCAATACTGACTATAATCACCTTCTGATCAAAAGAGGAACCGTAAACTCGTGAAAATCACAGCGCATCAACAGGCTTCTGTGTTCGATGAATTGCAGCCCGAATGGAATGAATTGCTTCGGCGAAGCACCTCAGACTTGCTGTTTCTGACGTGGGAATGGCAATCGACGTGGTGGAACGCCTACGAAGCAGGCGATCTCTGGGTACTAAGCTGTCGTACCGATGACGGGCGACTAATCGGCATTGCTCCGTGGTTCATTCAGGACAACGACGGGGAGCGTGTGCTCCGCACGATTGGCTGCGTTGACGTGACCGACTACGTAGACATTATCGCTGACCGAAATTGTGTGGAGCCTGTTCAGTTCTTCCTTGCGCGTTTTCTTGCCGCGAACCGCGACAAATTTGATCGCATCAACCTATGTAATATCCCTGAAGATTCCCCGACTTATACGCAGTTCCCCGAAAAGCTGCGCGAAAATGATTTCCACGCTGATACGGTGCTGCAAGAAGTCTGTCCGGTCATTCATCTCCCTAATGACTGGGAAGCTTATCTGGGAATGCTGGATAAGAAGCAGCGCCACGAAATTCGCCGCAAAATCCGCAAAGCAGAAAGCGAAGCGAAACTGGAGCGGTACGTTGTTGGCGAGGAGCACGATTTTCAGGCTGAGGCGGAACGTTTCTTATCCCTGATGGCGGCGAGCCAACCGTCAAAAGCTGAATTCTTGCGCGATCCGAACAATCTGCGTTTCTTCAAAAACATTCTGAATATCACCCGCGAAACCGGCTGGCTCAGACTGAGTTTTCTGAAGTGCAACGATACCCACGTTGCCGCTTACTGTGATTTCGACTACAACGGGCATATCCTCGTCTACAATTCCGGGCTACTGCCGGAATCCTACGCACAACTGAGTCCGGGAATCGTGCTGTTGGCGTACAACATTAAGCACGCCATCGAAACCGGACACCGCGTTTACGACTTTTTACGCGGCAACGAGACCTATAAATACCGCATGGGCGCAGAAGACACCCGCGTCTATAAGCTGGTTGCCCGTGCAAGAGTCAGCGCAAAAACTTCGGCGTAGTCACCGGGCAAAGGCATTGAACGGGTTGACGGTGGTAAGCTGTCGAATGATGGCGTCGTCCACACCTGCCGCGCGAAGTTTGGGGATAAACATCTCGCACAAATAGGTATAAGGCTTGGGCGTGCCGCCGTACGGTAACGCAGGATCATACCAACCGCGATCATGACTGAGCAGCAGGCGTTCGCCTAACCCTGTATCGAGAATGCGCTGGATTCGTTCGAGGTAAAGGGTATCGTCGTCTGGATTGCCGATGCCATCGTATTCGATCCATGCCCCGCGTTGAGCGACTTCCAGATGCAGATCGAAGTCCGACTCTGCCTGCGTGTGTATCCAGATGAAACGCTCAGCGCTGTAACCCGCGTCTTCGATGATGGCAATCTGCTCTTTTGCGACCCGCCCGCGTATGGTGTGGCTGCCGATGACAGCATTCACTTTCTTTGCTGCACAGGCGGCGGCACGAAGGATTTTAATTTCTGTGGGCGTAAGTCCGTCGTCACTTGCGCCCACTTTAATCCATCCCGCCTGAACGCCGCTGTCTTCGATCTCGCCTTGCAACTCGCCAAGCATCCATTCGGCAAGCTGATCTTCGCTCATCTCTCGCGCCCAATCGGGTATCCACTGTTCGCGGTAAATCCCGGTGGGCACGACGATGGGAAAATCGGTTGCTTCAGACACGGCTCGATCAAGATCGGCACGCCGCCCCACGCCAACGGCGCTGCATTCGACTAACGCCATGACGCCTTGTGTCTTGATCTTGTCGATCTCAGGCTTCATCAGCGCGATAACGTCCGACGCATCCGCCTGCCCATAGCCCGGCTCGTGCCATTTCCGCAGATCGACAAAAACGTGCTCATGCGGAAGGATCATGCCGAGTTGGTCGGGCGATATTGCGCCGAGCGTCGTGATCAGAGACGCCATTTAGCCGCCGTAGGCATTGGGAATATCGGCGACGGCGACAGAAATGTAGGGTTCGCCCTCTTGCACGCGCAGCACTTCGTCTTCGGGAATAACCACCTGTCCCTTGTGGTAGAGCACGTTGTTGAAGGCATCGAAGCGGTAGCGCCGCCTCACCCACCCGTACATATTGTGCTGGAATACCACGTCGAACTGCACTGCTTCGTCGCCGGGGATAACCTTCTGATCGACTAACCAGACAGGGGCATATTGTTCGAGATGAGGCTTTGCCTTTTCGTCGCGCCTCTTGAGCATTTCCGCTTCCTGACTCATGTTCATCCTCAATGCATGATTGGAACGACTTCTATTGTAGCCAGCCCAACGGCAATCCGACAATACACGTTAGTGGACGACTGGCTCACTTTCCGATACCACAACCTCTTGAGGCGGAATATCGAGAATAAGCCTGACCGAACGATCATAGGTGAGATAGTTCCATACCCAGTTGACGAACACGTTGATTCGGTTTCTGAAGCCCATCAGGGCGATCAGGTGCAGCCCCAGCCACGAGAGCCATGCCAGATAGCCAGTCAACTGAACCCGGTTGTAAATCCACGCGACGGCGCGGCTGCGCCCGATGGTCGCCATGATCCCCCGGTCAATGTAACGGAATGTCTGCTCTTCTTCGCCTGCAATCCGGCGTAGGATATTGCGGGCGGCGAGAATGCCCTGCTGCTTGGCAACCGGAATGAGCATCGGATACGGCTCACCCTTGTCGTCTTCAAGGTATGCCATGTCGCCCACGACGAAGATGCTTTCATCGGCGATGCTTTCCATGGTCGGCTTCACAGGAATACGCCCGCCCCGATTCAGCGGCATTTCGAGCAATTCCCCTAGCGGATTTGCTTTCACCCCAGCCGCCCAGATCAGCGTGTAGGTTGGAATAACCCGACCATCCTTCAACCGGATGTGATCGGGTGCGGTTTCCGCCACCGGATTGCCAAGAATGACCTGCACGCCGAGCGATTCAAGCTGCCGCAGTGCCGACTTCTGTAGGCGCTGCGGAAACGGAAGCAGCAGAGAGTCCATGGCTTCCACGAGGATGACGTTCGGCGTCATCTCACGCAGGAACGGATATTCTTTACTCAAGACGTTCTTGTAGAGTTCCAGCAGCGCCCCCGCCATTTCCAGCCCGGTTGGTCCACCTCCGACAACTACCAGCGTGGTGAGCGCCTGTCGTTGTGCTTCGTCTTCTGTCCACGCTGCGATCTCGAATTGGCGGAGCGTGTGGTTGCGCAGTTTTATCGCGTCATGTAGCGTCTTGAGTTCAAACGAATGTTGGGCGACATCCGGCAGATTGAAGTAATTGGTCACGCTGCCCGCCGCGACCACCAGAAAGTCATAAGGCTCACGCCGGGTCTGACCGTCGTATTCCACTTCGACGTACTTCTGGTCACGATTAATCGCCGTGACCTCCCCCATCAGAAAATGAACGTTCGATTTGGCGCGAAAAATGCCACGAACGGGATAGCCGATTTCTTCCGGTTCAAGACCGCTGGTTGCCACCTGATACAGCAGCGGAGTAAAGGTGTGAAAGTTGTGGCGATCTATCAGCAGCACATCGACGGGTTTGTGTTCAAGTGTACGCGCCGCGTAAAGCCCGCCAAATCCGGCACCGATGATGACGACTCGTGGACGCCGATCCATAGCTATTCCCTCACAAGGTTGTGATTCTGAAATCGAGTGCCCTTCTATAATAGTTAGATTGTGTAAAATTGCACAATCTTACCTGCACGAATTCGTCATTTTGCTTTGCAATTGTCTACAGCCCGCTATAATAACGCCTTGTGTTTACCCTGCGTGAAATCCAATGACATCAACTTTCAGTTACGAGCAGTTTATTTCCCCGTTTACGTGGCGGTACGGGTCTGCCGAGATGCGGACAATCTGGAGCGAAGTCCATAAGCGTCGCACGTGGCGGCATATCTGGGTGGAGCTTGCGCGTGCCCAAATGCGGGTGGGGCTGGTCACAGCCGATCAGGTCGCCGATCTCGAACGTCATGTAAACGACATCGACATGGCGCGGGCGGAAGAGATCGAAGCGCGAATCCATCATGACCTGATGGCAGAAGTGCATACCTATGCCGAGCAGTGTCCCATTGGTGGCGGAGTCATCCATCTGGGCGCGACCAGTATGGACATCGAAGACAACGCCGATGTGCTGCGGATTCGTGACAGCCTCAATTTGATTCTTGACAGGATGCGTTCGCTGCTCGAAACCCTTTCCGAGCAAATCGAACGGCTGGCAGACCGCCCGACGATGGCGTTTACCCACATCCAGCCCGCCGAGCCGACCACAATGGGCTATCGTCTCGCGCTGTACGCGCAGGATTTGCTGGAAGACGACCTGATGCTGCGCCAACTCCGTGAGAACATTCGCGGCAAAGGTTTGAAAGGTGCTGTGGGAACGTCAGCATCCTACGCCGAACTTTTGGACGGAACCGATGTTGCGCCCGCCCAACTCGAAGCGTGGGTGATGGAGGCACTTGACCTCCCCGCCTATCCTATCGCCGGACAAACCTACACACGCAAGCAGGACTGGCAGGTACTTACCGCGTTGGCAGGTCTTGCAGGCAGCCTCTACAAGTTCGCGTTTGATTTGCGCCTGCTGCAATCGCCCGTGATCGGCGAATGGGGTGAACCCTTCGGCTCACATCAGGTTGGGTCATCGGCAATGCCGTTCAAGCGCAACCCGATCAACGCCGAAAAACTGGATAGTCTTGGACGATTGATCGCCTCGCTGGTCGAGGTTGCCTGGAACAACCATGCGCATTCGCTGCTGGAACGCACGTTGGATGATTCCGCCAATCGGCGTGAGATACTGCCTATCGCCTTCCTCGCCGCCGATGAAATGCTGAAGGTCGCGCAGCGCATTCTTGCAAACTTGCGTATCGACGATGAAGCTGCCTCGCGCAATTTTGAGCGCTACGGCGTGTTCGCCGCGATTGAGCGCATTCTGATGCAGGCGGCAAAAGAAGGCGCAGACCGCCAGCAGCTTCACGAACACTTACGCGAACAAAGCATGACAGCATGGCAGGCGATCTCTCAGGGAAAAGCGAACCCGCTTGCCGATTTGCTGACCAACAGTGAAATCCTCACTGCTTATCTCGAACCCGAAAAAATCCGCGCATTGCTCGATGCTTCGACCTACGTGGGCGATGCGCCAGAACGAGCGCGACAGTTTGCACAGTTGATTCTCGACCACCTGAAGGAAAACCATAATGCCCCGCGCACTCCTGAGCGTTTATAACAAAACCGGACTGGTAGATTTCGCCATCGCCCTCATGGAACACGGTTACGATCTGGTCGCCAGCGGCGGTACAGAACGTGCATTGAAAGAGGCGGGATTGACCGTCACCAGCGTGGAACAACTTACCGGCGTCAACGAGCTTCTTGGCGGGCGTGTCAAAACACTTCACCCCGCTATCCACGCGGGCATTCTCGCGCGTAACCGCGAGGAAGACCTTGAAGACTTGCGCAAGTATGGTTATGCGCCCATCAACATCGTCGTCTGCAATCTGTATCCCTTTCAGGAAACGGTTGCTCAACCGGGCGTGACCTTGCAGGACGCCGTCGAGAATATCGACATCGGCGGCGTTACGCTGCTTCGAGCGGCGGCGAAGAACTTTCTTCACACGGTTGTGGTCTGCGATCCGGCGGATTATTCACGAGTCATCAGTTCACTTGAAAACGCCGGACAGGTCGATCTTGCGCTGCGGCGAGAACTAGCGGTGAAAGCGTTTGCTCACACCCGCGACTACGACACCGCGATCCACGCTTTCCTTTCTCAAGACCTCGCTTCAACCCTGCTCGGCGACGAACTGCCACAGCATCTTTCCATTGGAATGCATCTGGTCGATGTCCTGCGTTACGGCGAAAATCCTCACCAGACAGCGGGCTATTACAGCCGCCGCCCCAACAGCGGTCCGTTGGGCGGCACGGTACTCGGCGGCAAACAGCTATCCTACAACAACATCCTCGATCTGGATGCGGCGTGGCGGGCAGCCAGTAGTTTTACCCAACCCGCCGTCGTCATCGTCAAACATCTCACGCCCTGCGGAATCGCGTGTGCGCAGTCACTGGCAGAAGCATTTCCTCAGGCGCTTGCCTGCGATCCGGTCTCGGCGTTTGGTGGCGTGATGGCAGTCAATCGTCCGGTGGACGAAGCGCTGGTGGAAGCATTAGGCTCGCTGTTCGTGGAAGCGATTGCCGCGCCAAGTTTCACGGCGCAAGCGCAGGAAATCCTGACTGAAAAACGCAAGAACTGCCGTCTCGTGCAAGTGCCCGCCGCGTTCGATG
>DATGQJ010000353.1:0-10632 GCA_035304265.1 Oceanobacillus sp. | reverse complement strand
CACGCAGGGCGTGCATGGCATTCTCTTCGCCGCCAACGACCCGGTGGCGATTGCGCCCGTGCTGCGTCGCGCTCTTGAAGAGGGTATCCACGTCGTCGGCTATGACGCGAATTCTGAGCCGGACGCCCGTGAGTGGTTCGTGAATCAAGCGGAATTCAACGGTATTGCTAAGGCGCTGATTGACAGCATGGTTGCCGAGATCGGCGAGGACGGCAGCTTTGCGATTGTGACCAGCACCTTCACGACGCCGAATCAGGCACGCTGGATCGCCGAAATGCAGGCGTATCAGGAGAAGTGCTATCCTGAAATGACGTGGCTGGCGACGGTTGAGGCGCAGGAAGATAACATCCTGTCGTTCAATCAGGCGACGACCCTGATCAACCAGTACGGCGATGAACTCGACGGTATTTTCGGAATGACCAGCGTGGCGACTCCGGCTGCCGCCGAAGCGGTGACGCAGGCAGGGGCGTGCGGTGAGGTCGCGGTTGTCGGTCTGGCGACTCCGAACGCGATGAAGCCTTACGTCGAGTCGGGCTGCGTGCAATCGGTGGTGCTGTGGAATCCGATTGACCTCGGCTATGCAGCGGTGTACGTGATGCGTGCTGTCGTCGATGGCGAATTCCAACCCGGCGATACGTCGGTGGAAGCCGGACGTTTGGGCACGCTTCAGGTCGTGAACGGCAGCGAAGTGCTTCTGGGACCGCCGTTCATCTACACTGCCGAAAACATCAACGACTTCGATTTCTAATCAGGATACCAGTCCCCTCGCATGAGGGGACTGCACTTTCATATGACAGACCAAACGCTCAACACCATCATCGAAATGACGCGGACGTTGGGGCAGCCCGCGATGAATTACGTGATCATCGGAGAGGGGAATACTTCCTATCGCATTGACGATGAGACGTTCTGGATCAAGGCAAGTGGACGCGGAATGCACAATATCGACGAGCAGGGCTTCGTCCGTGTTCGTCTCGCGCCCATCCTCGAACTTGTGGATAGTACGTTATCAGGTGAAGCGCTCGAAACGGCGATTCGCGGCGCGATGGTCGATCAAAGCATCAAGGCGAAACCGTCGATTGAAGTGACGTTTCACGCGCTTTTGCTGGCAGATTGCAACGTGCGCTGCGTCGCTCATACGCATCCTGTTGCCGTCAATCAGATCATGTGTAGCAATCGCGCCGAACAGTTCGCGCTCAACCGCATCTTTCCCGACGAAGTGGTCTTGTGCGGACCGCGTTCGGTCTTCGTGCCATACGCCGATCCGGGGCTGCCGCTTGCGCGGACGATACGCGTGAAAGTCGCTGAGTATATGCGGGAAATGGGGGAGCCACCGAAAGTCATTTTGATGGCGAATCACGGGTTAATTGCGCTCGGTCAAACGCCAACCGATGCGCTTAACATCACGGCGATGTGTGTGAAGGCGGCGACCATCTTTGCGGGAGCCTGCGCGGTAGGTGAGCCTGTGTTCATGACCCCCGAAGACATTGCCCATATTTATCGCCGCCCGGATGAAATCTATCGCCGCAAGCTGTTCACATAAAAACATGTGGTGCAGGATTTCCTACACCACACGCAGCTTACCTCTGTTATTCGCTTCTAGTCCTTCGCAGTCGGGTCGAAGGCGTCGCGCACACCATCACCGATGATGTACAGGCACAATACGCTGAGGAAAATCAATAGACCGGGGAAGATGACCAGATGCGGACCGGTGTTGAAGAAGGAACGTGCGCCCGTAAGCATGTTGCCCCAACTTGGCGTCGGCGGCTTGATGCCCAGACCGAGGAAGCTGAGACCCGCTTCTGCGAGAATCAAACTGCCGATGTCAATCGCCATGGTGACGACTATGACCGAGAACAGATTGGGCAGAATATGGACGAACATGATTCGCAGCGATGATGCGCCAATCGCGCGGGCGCTGATAACGTATTCGCGCTCGCGTATGGATAGCGTTTCGCCGCGCACCAGACGGGTCGTGGTCGTCCAACCCAGAAAGCCCAGTACGAGAACGAGCGTTACCGTCGGCGAACTTGAACTATTGAGCAGCACCGCCGAGACAATCAACAGGAGAAACAGCGAAGGAATGGACGTAAGGGTGGCGATCAGCCAGTTTACAACGTCGTCGATGAAGCCACCGAAGTAACCCGTCACGATCCCCAGCGTGACCCCAATCGTCATTGAGAGCACCGCAGCGAAAAATCCAACGCTCAACGAGACTTGACCCGCGTAAAGCAGTCTCGCCAGATGATCACGTCCGAGATCGTCAGTGCCCAGAATGTGACCCGGTGCTCCAATTGGGAGGAAGGTTTCAGCGGCATTTGTGCGGGTGTAGCTGACACCTAGCCAATTGGTCGTGATCGGTGCCGTGAATGAGAGCAAGGCGAGTACAAAGAGGATAAACATCGCCAGCAGGGTGAGTTTATCACGGCGAAGCCGACGCAGCGCCAGCGTGGTGAGCGATTCCCCTACACGGTGTTCTTGACGCGGTACGTTCAGTTTTGCGACAGTTGTTGTCATAGTCCACCTCCCTCATTAGCCAAATCGAATACGCGGATCGATGAGGGCATAAAAAATGTCCGACAAGATGTAACCAAGCATGGTGGATATCGCCGTGATGATTACGACTGCCATCACAACCGGATAATCCTGTTGTTTGACCGCTTCTACGGCAAATCGACCTAGTCCGGGCCACGAGAAAATGGTTTCAGTAATCGCAGCGCCTGCGAGTAACCCGGTAATCGCAGGTCCGAGGAAAGTTGCTAGTGGGATGAGTGCATTACGCGCCCCGTGTTTGAACCACACAATGCGTGCTGCCAGACCTTTCGAGGTGGCGGTTCGCATGTAGTCCTGGCTCATCACATCGAGCATCGAGGCACGCATGTAACGGGAGTAAATCGCTATCGTGCCGGTTGCCAGCACGAAGGTAGGCAGAATGAGGTGATTAATCCGCTCCCATAAGGGAGGAATGCCACCTGTCAATACAGGGGGAGTTCGTCCACCCATTGGCAAGATGCCCAACCACGAGCCGAAAATCAATATGAGAATGAGACCCAACCAGAAAATCGGGATCGCGTTAAAGCACACTGCCATGACGCGCGTCAGATTATCGAACCAGCCACTTTTATTTACGGCTGCCAGAATACCAACGGGAACACCAACCGCTACTCCGAGGAAAAGGGCAGATGCGCCAAGCTCGAAAGTTGCGGCGACACGTTCGCCGATCATGCCAATCACGTCGCGACGATAAAAGAACGAACGTCCGAAGTCTCCGCGAATAATGCCTTTGCGTGTACCGGGCGGTTCAGGTTCACCGTCGCCGTCTGCGTCCAAGGGGAGAAGGAAGGAGCCGTCGGATACACCGTCTCCATCGCTGTCCCAACGCATCCAGTCATCACCTGCGAGCCAGCGAAGGTATTGTACGGGCCAAGGATCGTTCACCCCAAGTTGTGCCGCCACGCGCTCGCGCTGCTGAGGGGTGGTACGCGGATCAAATGTCAGCGCTGCAACCGGTCCACCGGGCGCGGCGGTCATAAGGAGATAGGCGAAGATCGTAATTCCAAAAAAAGTGGGGATTGTCTGTATAAGACGACGGATGGTGTATTTAACCATAGGCTTACAACTTCTCTCTCACCACCGCGCGGTTTCGCGGCATGACGTTAAGGAATAAAGGTAAGGCAGCCATATGACTGCCTTACCTTACTAACTGAGTGAATTACTCGCTACGGACTGCCCAAGTATCGACATTCCAGTAAAGCTGAGACGGATAAGGATCAAATCCTTCAACCGTCCCTTGGGCTGCATACATGCCATTGATGGCAAACAGCGGCACGTAGGGCAGGTCTTGCTGGAAGATTTCCTGCATCTGGGCATAGATCGCAGCACGTTCCGCCGGATCGCAGCCGGGGAGCGATTTCGCCTGATTGTTCAGCGCGGTGAATTCTTCGTTGTTCCAAGAGGTGAAGTTGCTGCCAGCGCCAACCACGTCGGAAGCGGGCGTGAACAACTGGGTCGCATCCGGGTCATCGGGATAACCATTACGCCAGCCGAGGATGATGGCGTCGAAGGTCTGCGCGTCCATGATGTCCAGCAGCGTGTTGAAGTCGATGGTCTGGAAATCAACCTGAACGCCAATCTGCGACAGTTGGTCCTGAATCAGTGTACCGATGGCTTCACGGCGGGTGTTGCCTTCATTGGTGTAGAGCGTGAAGCTGAGCGGGGTGCCTTCTTCAGCATATCCGTTGTCTGCGGTCGCTTCGCGCACACCGTCACCGTCTGCGTCAACCCAGCCTGCTGCTTCAAGGGCTGCGGCTGCTGCATCAGGATCATAGGCAATCGGCGGAAGGTCGTTTGCATATGCCCACGACGCGGGGATGATGAAGGAGGTCATGCGTTCGCCTTCACCGAAAACGGCGGCATCGATGATCGACTCAACGTCGATACCCAGTGCAATTGCGCGGCGCACTTCCACGTTGCCGAAAATGGGGTGCGAACCCTGATCAATCGGGTTGCCCTCTTCGTCCAGACCGTTCTGCGGGTTGGTCGGGTCGGCGAGGTTCATCGCGAAGTAGTCCCACGAATTGCCGGGATAGTCGAACGGCTGAACGCCTTCGGCTTCGCGGATTTCAGCGCGGCGCTCCACTGCCGGACCGTCGATCACGTTGGTCTCGCCAGCGAGGAACTGCTCGACCAGCACGGTCGCATCTGGAACGTTGCGATAGATGTAGCCGGACGGATTAACGAAGCCAAGGCTGGCATCCGTGTATTCGGGGTTGCCCACCAGCGAAACCTGCTCGCCGGGACGGAATTCGCCAAACAGGAAAGGACCGCCACCAACTGTCGGCTCAAGGTTGAATTCCGCATCATTCAACTCGGCGACATCTTCAGGCAGTACGTGTGAAGGCGCAGGATAGAGAACGCCAGCGTTGTTGAGCGCGGTGCATTCAGCGGTGGCGAAGGTCACGACCACGGTGTTTTCATCGGGCGCTTCTACGCTCAGAATGCCGGTCTCGCCAGTCGGGTCGATGACGAAGCTCAGCGGCGTATCAACGATGCCTTCAGCACCCGCTTGAATCGCTTCCCACGTGTAGATGATATCTGCCGAAGTGATGGGCGTGCCATCGCTCCAGGTCATATCATCCCGGAGAGTGAAGGTGTAGACCGTACCGTCTTCCGAAATTTCCCAGTCCTGAACAACCGCGCCACCAGCGAGGGGCGGATTCGACGGGACAATGACCGCCTGCGAAGGGTCAACTGCCACGAAACCGGGATAGAGGAACGCAGTGATACGGCGGCTGGCGGTATCGCTGGCGATGATCGGGTTGAACGTCGCCGGGTCTCCACCGAGATTGCCTTCAATGATGATTCCACCCTGGCAGCACTCCTCTTGTGCGCTCAGAGGGGCGATGGCGAGGACACCCACGATGAGGATGATCCCCAACATCAGAAACTTGATTGAACCCTTCATCCGTACTTTACTCCTTGTAACTATTAAATAAAGAATGCTGCTTGCTGACAGTCTGCGCGAACCTTTGCAGAACACGTCGGTACACTCTATGCACTTCACTCATTTCATGCAGACAAGGTTCAAATCGCACTGAGCAAACGCACTCACCAAATTTTAGCGTTCTCTTGCCGTTGCTGCCACAAGAGAAGCCACGAGAACAAAAAACCCACCTGTTTAGGTGGGTTAGTCGGGGCGCCCGGATTTGAACCGGGGGCCTCTTGCACCCCATGCAAGCACGCTACCAGACTGCGCCACGCCCCGATTTGTTATTTAGTATACTGTAGCGCAACCCGTCCTGCAAGGCTCAGGACACCCGTTTTCGTGCGACGATCACCAGCGCCTTGCTACGTGGGCAAGGTTCCTCGTGAATTTCCACCTCGAATCCATAAGGAGACAGCCATTCGGTTATGCGAGACTGTTCCGCAATGCTTTCTGACTGTCGCTGCCCGGTGATGTGATAGAGCCAGTCCAATACCGTTTTTGCCACGCCCCCGCCTGTAAAAGTCGCTCCCGGCACGATCACAAAAACGCCGTCTGCCGCTAAGACACGCCATACTTCCGCCAGTGTTTGCGATGAAACGATGAACTCCGACGGAAATGTGCTGACCACGCCGGAAAACTGTTCGGCTGGAAAGGGAAGCGCCTGCGCCATCCCTCGTACCAGCGGCGCTTTCAAGCCGTGCTTCAGCAGTTTGCGCTGTGCAATCTGCCCCATTGCAGGCGAAAGGTCATAGCCCACTGCCCGGTAGCCGGCATTCGCAAGGTCGATCTGGAGATTGCCCGTCCCATGTGCCAGTTCCAGAATCAAGCCATCACTGCGAAGATGTTTGAGTGCCGCCCGCTGCCAATCGCGCCACGCACCGAGCGACACCACTTTGCTGACCAGATCGTAAGTGAAGGCAAATTCGTTATAGAGCAGGCGGAAACCAAAGCGGACGAGCCGCCACCACAAACGTGCGATCACGCTTGCGTCCCACGTTTCCATTCATTGACTACCGAACGCCCTACGTCGGGGGCGTCGGTGATGAGTCCGTTCACGCCCGCCTCGATGAGCCAGCGCATTCGTTGCGCGTCGTTCACTGTCCATACATTGGTGAGACTGCCGAGCGCACGATGCTTGTTTATGAGGTCGCTGGTCACGGATTCGTGAAGTGGGTGCATGAAATCGAACTCAAGCGGTGAAGCTTGTGCTGCCTCAACCTGTTCAGGCGCGACGTATAGGTAGCCAAGTGCAACGTCGGACATCGCAGCGTGAAATCGCTCCAGTGCATTGAGGCTAAACGACGAAACGATCACCCGTTCTTGCGCTTGGTGGCGGCGAATGCATTCGGCGACTGCCGCCTCAACACCGTCGGTTTCGGTAGAGGTGTTGTCAACCTTTTTGATTTCGACGTTGATGAGGAAATCGGATGGAAGCGCGTCAAACACTTCATCGAGCGTAGGAATGCGGGTTCCGGCGAAGTTCGGGGCGAACCAACCGCCCGCATCCAATGCCTTGAGTTCAGCAAGTGTCATTGCCTGTACTTCGCCGTGACCGTCGGTGGTTCCATCTACGGTAGCGTCATGGATGATGACCAGATGCCCATCTTTCGAGAGCCAAACGTCGAGTTCTACACCGTCCGCGCCCTGCTCAACCGCGAGAAGGAAAGAGGGCAGGGTGTTCATCGGCGCATATGCCTTCGCGCCCCGATGCCCGAATACGAGGACGTTGTTGCTATAACGGCTTTGCAAGAAAGCAGATTTAGGCATGAATTTACCGCTTTGCGATTTGCACGTCGTCGCCTTCTACGCGCACCTCGTAGCTGCGGACGGGGATCAGCGCGGGGGGCGATAGATTTTTCCCTGTCGTGATGTCGAAGCGTGCGCCGTGCTGAATACACTCAATTTCGTATCCGTCGAGAATGCCGTCCGAGAGGGGGTATTCTTCATGGGAGCATTCGTCTTCAATGGCGTAGAGGTTGCCATCTACGTTGAAAATGACCACCCACGTGCGCCCAAGCTGAACGACCAAGCGCTCTCCCGGTGGAATATCAGCGGTTTTGGCTACGGTGACGAACTCCGCCATTACTCCTCATCCTCAGCTTCGTGTTTGTGCCATTCACCAAGTCCGTAGAGGGCGACGGTCAAGACCTTCAGCGACAGCAGCCCGCATTTCACACGGTTCATCGACAGGGGAATACCAAGCATGTCGAAAATGTCCTGCTTGCCGATCTTCCGTACTTCGTCCAGCGTTTTGCCGAGAATTTCCTCGCCAAGCATGGACGCAGAAGCCTGACTGATGGCACAACCTTCGCCATCCCAGCCGACAGCAGTGATGCGGTTGTTTTCGTCAATACGCAGAGTGAGACGCAGGCGATCCCCACACAGTGGATTATTCGCCTCATAGTCAACGTCTGCTGGATCGAGGATGCCGCGATTGCGCGGGTTCATCCCATGATCCAGAATATTCTCACGGTACATATCGTACATGCTGGCTTTCCTTACTGGCACGCTAACGCGCAAATGCCTGTTTCGCTTTATAGATGCCTTCAATCAGAGCATCGATTTCCGCAACGGTATTGTACAGGTAGAAGCTGGCACGCGCACTAGCAGGAATGCCGAAGCAGTCGTGCAGCGGCATGGCACAGTGATGTCCTGCACGAACAGCGATTCCCTCTGCGTCAAGCATCTGCGCGAGATCGTGCGCGTGAATGCCGTCCATGGTGAAGGTCGCCACCGCTCCCTTTCGATCCGCGCTCGGACCGTAGAGGGTCAGTCCCGGTACTTCTTCCAGTCGTTCCAGCGCATATTCGGTCAGCATACGTTCGTAAGCATGTACCTTGTCCATGCCGAGCGCTTCGAGATAGTCCACAGCGTAACCCAGCCCGATCATCTCGGCGATGGAAGGCGTACCAGCCTCGAATTTATAGGGTAACTCGTTCCATGTGCTGCCTTCAAGCGTCACGCGGTTAATCATATCGCCGCCGCCCATCCACGGGGGCATTGCTTCGAGAAGTTCACGTTTGCCGTAAAGGACGCCGCTGCCCGTTGGACCCAGCATCTTGTGTCCGCTGAAGACCAGAAAATCCACATCCAACGCCTGTACGTCCAGCGGGAGGTGGGGGGCTGCCTGCGCCGCGTCTACCAGAATCAACGCGCCTGCCTCGTGCGCCTGCTTCGCCATTTCTTTAATCGGGTTGATCGTGCCTAACACGTTGGAAACGGCGGTTACCGCAACCAGTTTCACTGGTTCGTCGCGGAGGAACGCGGCATAAGCATCCATATCCAGCGTGCCGTCAGGCAGCACCGGAACGTAGCGAACGGTGATCCCTTTTTCTGTTGCCAACATCTGCCATGGCACGATGTTTGAGTGATGCTCCATTTGTGTAGAGAGCACCACGTCACCCGGCTTCAGGTTGGCGCGTCCCCACGTCTGGGCGACAAGGTTGATTCCCTCGGTTGTCCCACGTGTGAAGATGATTTCGCGTCTACTACGAGCTTTGATGAACTTGCGAAGCTTCAGCCTTGCTTGCTCATAAGCGGCGGTTGCTTCTTCGCTCAATTTATGGATGCCGCGATGCACATTGGCGTTGTAGCGACGGTAGTAATCGTCCAGCATCTCAATCACTTTGAGGGGTTTCTGGCTGGTCGCTGCGTTGTCGAGGTAGATGAGCGGCACACCGGGATGATGTTCCTGACTCAGCACCGGGAAGTCGGCACGAACTGCCTCAACGTCGTAAGGGAGAGTCTTGTCTAGCTGGTTCATAGCAGCCTTTGTTTCTGTGCCACATCAACTACGGAAAGTGTAGCTCGAATAGGGCGTGTTCATCCACGCCCTCTACTTAATCTGGCTCTTGCCGACGATCTTGGCTTCCAACGAGGCGCGTAGGCGATCCTGCACGCGCTCGAACGGAATTCGATCCAGCAATTCCTCGAAGAATCCTTCGGTGACCATCAGTTCGGCGTCGGCGCGAGGGATGCCCCGACTCATCAGGTAAAACACGGGCTGTTCTTCCAGTGTGCCGAAGGTCGCAGCGTGGGTGCAGCGCACATCATCGGCTTCGATTTCCAGACCGGGAATGGCGTCCATGCGGGCGTCTTCGCTCAGAACGAGGTTGCGGCACGCCTGAAAACCATCAATTTTCTGCATCTTGGGCAGCGATTTGATCATGCCCTGCCAGACGGTACGGGCGGAATCCTTCGCCGCGCCCTTGAAAAGCAGGTCACTGGTCGTCAGCGGGGCGTTATGCACCTGCTGGGTGTCGTGGTCGAATAGCTGTTCCTCATCGGCGAAGAACATGCCGGATACTCGTCCGAACGCGCCCTGCCCGTCAAGCTCAACTTCGATGAATTGCTTGACCAATTCACCGCCCATGTTGCCAATAATCCAGTCGAGATTGGCATCTCGTTCCACACGGGCGCGTTGGTGGCTGAATTCAAAGGTCTGGCGGTTCCAGTCCTGCAAACCGACATAGCGCAGGTTCGCGCCCGCTCCAACCAGCATTTCCGTGGCACCGACGTACAACGATTGGGCTTTTCCCGGAGCCGACAGGTAATCGACCAGAATAGTCGCCTGCGCTGTCTCTTCAATGACGACCAGCATGTGCCCCATCGTCGCGCCGTCGCCGCTGTTGTACATGACGACGTGGAAGGGAAGTTCGACTTCGACGCCGCGCGGCACGTACAAAAACACACCATGCGTCCATAATGCCGCGTGCAGCGCCGCGAATTTCCCTTCGGTAGGCAACACGGCTTTGGTCATCAAGCGAGAGCGCACGAGGTCTTCATGATCGCGGCAGGCGGTGAGCAAGTCGGTGAAAACCACGCCCTGCTGCTTTACGGTTTCGTGGAGTTCGTAATGCGCCAGCTTGCCATCGACAAAGGCAATGAAGCCGCCCTGTTCGTCGCCGATGAGCGGTTCCAAATTTGCTTGCGGGATGACATCGAGCGTTGGATTCTCGCCAATGATGGGTCTACCCGCTTCGTTCCAGTTGATGTGGCGATAATCGGTACGACGCCATGCCTCATCGGTGAGGCTCGGCATCGGCATATGTTCGTATAAATCCCACGCGGCTAAACGACTTTCGCGTAGCCATTGTGGTTCATTCGCGCTTAGTGCTTCTACGTCAGCGCGTGTAAAACGGGGCGCT
>DATGQJ010000352.1:0-4092 GCA_035304265.1 Oceanobacillus sp. | reverse complement strand
GGTTGCTGTGGGCGTGTTCGTTGCCGTGGGTGTGATAGTCGCAGTTGGTGTGGTAGTCGCCGTCGGTGTAATGGTCGGCGTCGGTGTGATGGTCGGGGTATTGGTCGCCGTTGGCGTGTTGGTTGCGGTTGGTGTATTGGTCGCTGTCGGCGTAATGGTGGGTGTCGGCGTGATGGTCGGTGTATTCGTGGGGGGAGGGGTATTGGTTTGGGTTGGAGTATTGGTTGCCGTGGGCGTGTTCGTTGCCGTGGGTGTGTTGGTTGCCGTCGGTGTAGTCGTCGGCGTATGAGTCACAGTAAACGTCGGTGTAAAGGTTGGTGTCGCTGTGGGGGTGTCGGTCGGCGGCAAAATACAATCGCCGGTAGCGCTCAACGTTACCGTTCCGTCGGAACGAGTATACGTAACACTGACTGTTGCATCGCCCGCAGTCCTGAAGGGCGGCAATGATTCACCACCAGCCAAAAAGAAGGACACGGGAGCGCTGTCTGGTTGCCCCGGCACGCTGATGACGTAGCTGCCATTCGCGAGCATATCCCCTCCGAAATTCGTGATGATGAATTCCGCCACGTTATCTTGATCGTCTGGACAGGAAACAAATAGCTCCAGTTCGGGATCGACGACTTGTGCCTGAATTTCGAGTGGTGCTGAGGGGCGGATGAACGAGAAGGCGACCAAGCCAAGCAGGATGAGAACGAAGCTCAAAACAGGGTCGATTTTTATCCTGCGAATAGCATCCACTCTCAGATCCTTTCTACAGGAATACAATCGTATTCACGACGGAGCGGTTAAGAGACATTATAGAAATTGTTTGATATTGGTGATAGGGGGATTAAAGTACGGTTGTTAATAGAAAGTTCAAGTTGAGGGAAGAACCGTCAGAATTTTTTACGTTTACCATGAATTTATAACCAATCACTATTACACAGATTGTGATTTGGGTGAGGTTGCGTCAAAGTTGAAAAATTGAACCTTTATGAACCCTAAAAACTACAATATAATCTCTGTGAACCTATTACAAAACCGAGATAATGAACCCGATTGCAACTGTAACCCAATCACAACTGATGGACTTTCTGTTGAACGTGGCGCTGGTACGTCCGGTGTTTATCTGGGGACCACCCGGCATCGGCAAGTCCGCGCTCGTGCAGCAGTTCGCCGCCAGTCTTGGACTGGACTGCGTATCGCTGTTGGGCAGTCAGCTTGCGCCTGAAGACCTGATCGGCGTGCCGCAGATTCTCGATGGTGTGAGTCGTTTCTGCCCGCCGAGCATGATCGCGCGTGCGCAGCCCTATTGTTTGTTTCTGGACGAACTGAACGCCTGCTCACACGAGGTACAGAAGGCGTTTTACAGCCTGATTCACGAGCGTCGGATTGGAGAATATTATCTGCCGGAGGGCAGCGTGGTCATCGGGGCGGGCAACCGCGCACAGGACAATGCGATTGTGAAACCGATGTCCTCGGCGCTGATGAATCGCATGGTGCATGTCCATTTGCAGGTATCGCACCGCGACTGGCTGGCATGGGCTTATGACAGTGGCATCCACCCGCTGGTGATTGAATATATTCAGGCTCGTCCTGATCATCTGTGGAGCCAACCGCCGAAACATGAGGAGCCGTTTTCAACACCCCGTTCGTGGCACATGTTGAGCGATGCGCTGCATGAATACGGCGAGCGCCTCAACCCTGAGGTGTTGGAGGTGCTTGCCGGTGGCTGTCTCTCGCCAAATCACGCGATTCAGTTCAAGGCGTTCGTAAAGCAGATTCACGGCGCTTATCGCCTTAATTCGATCATCAAAGGGGACGCAAGCTGGCCCCACAAGCCGGAAGACCGGGACGTGCTTTATTTTCTGGCGCAGTCTTTCCGAGCGCATCTTATCAAGGAGTTGCCGCCGGAGCCGAAGAAACTGAAGTCGGAACAGCAGGCGCTGGTCATTCGTGCGAAAGTGCTGCTCAAGGAATTGGCGCATATCAGCCTTGAAATCGCGCAGATGGTGGTCAGCGGACAGGAAGATTCCGCCGCGCCGCTGCCAAACTGGTTCATGGTCGAAATCGTGCGCGATCTGCCGCGTCTGGTGGAGCGAGAGAATGGCAAGCAAAAAGCATAAGAAAGGGGGGCAGTGGCTTCCTTACGATGAAGCGATGCGCAACTTCTACGAAGCAACGGGGGAAGTTCACAGCCATCCGATCTTTTCATCGATGTCCTACTGGGTACATTTTAGCCGCGCTCCGCATAACAACCCTTGTCCGCGCGAGGGTTGGGCAGTCGTTACGAATACGGGAACCATCTACGTTCACCCATCACGGCTGGCAGAACCCAGAGAATGGGTCTATATCCTGATTCACTGCCTGCTGCATCTCGGCTTTGGGCATTTCCAGCAGCGCGAGAATCCTGCTGCCTGGAACGCGGCATGTGACATTTTCGTGGCGCGGTTCATGCAGGATTTGAAACTGGGACGCCCGCCCGTCGAGATGAGCGCCCGTATAGACGGACTTCCCCGCGCCGAGGAAGACATTTACCGACGCTTCTGCGAACGCGGCATTCCTGAGGAATTACAGGTTTATAGCACGGCGGGCGCGGGGCAACCCGACATGATCTTCGAAGAGGAACACCCGCCGCAATATTATGGTCGCAATCTGACATGGCAGGAATTGTTCGGGCAAGGACTCGTCAATGGTGTGTCACGCGCCGTCGATTACGCCTCAGGTGCTGTGGACTCGATGAACGTTTATGATGTGGTGAAGAAAACGCCCGCACAACTGGCGCGTGGCTGGTTTATGAGCAGCTACCCACTGTTAGGGGCGCTGGCTGCCGGGTTCAAAATCATCGAAGACCCGCTTGTGTGCCAGCGGATGCAAATTCGGGTGGCGGCAGTGGACGCCGAAACGGGTGAGTTGTTCATCAATCCCGCTGCCGGACTGACTGAGGAAGAATGCCGCTTCGTGATGGCGCATGAACTGCTGCACGTCTCGCTGCGCCATCATGCCCGTCGTCAGGGGCGCGATTTCTATCTCTGGAACGTTGCCTGCGACTTCGTGATCAACCAGTGGCTTGTCGAAATGGGAATCGGGACTATCCCGCAAATCGGGCTGCTGCTCGACCCCGAACTCAAGGGACTGAACGCCGAAGCGGTCTACGACAGGATCGTGAACGACCTGCGTCGTTACCGCAAGCTGGCAACGCTGCGCGGCGTTGGGCTGTGCGACATGCTCGAACCCTCCAGACCGGATTGGTGGAATAACGGCACATCGCTGGATGAATTCTACAGGCGAGCCTTAGCGCAAGGTTTGGAATATCACCATGCTTGCGGGCGAGGGTTCATTCCGGCGGGGCTGATTGAAGAGATCATGGCGGCAAACCAACCGCCGATCCCGTGGGATGTCGAACTGGCACACTGGTTCGACCAATACTTCCCGCCTGTTGACCACATTCGCAGTTACGCGCGACCCAGCCGACGGCAGGCAGCGACGCCGGATATTCCACGCCCACGTTACGTTCCCAACTGGGAGTTGATACGCAGTCGCACGTTCGGCGTCGTGCTCGATACGTCCGGCTCGATGGAGCGACATCTGCTGGCAAAGGCGCTTGGCGCGATTGCCAGCTACAGCATGGCGCGAGAGGTTCCAGCGGTGCGTGTTGTGTTTTGCGATGCTCATCCGTATGATCAGGGGTATATGCCGCCAGAGGAAATCGCCGGGTGGGTGAAAATTCGGGGGCGTGGCGGGACGGTTCTGCAACCGGGGATTCGACTGTTGCAAAACGCCGAAGACTTCCCGAAGAACGGTCCGATCCTCATCATCACGGATACCGAATGTGATCGGCTGACGGTGCGGCACGAACACGCCTTCTTGATTCCAGATGGTAAGCATCTGCCATTCGTTCCCAGAGGTCCGGTTTTCCGGTTGAGTTAGCGAGGTTGGATTGATCGCGCGATCCAACCTTACTCACCGACCCATACCCATGCCCATACCCATGCCCATGCCCATACCCATACCGTCGCAATGCCAGTGTCCCATGCCCATGGCGTCGTCATGGAACCAACACTGAGGATCGCTCTCGACGATGACGTTGTTAATGACGGTGATGTTGACGAC
>DATGQJ010000351.1:0-7868 GCA_035304265.1 Oceanobacillus sp. | reverse complement strand
CTCGTAAGCAACGTTCTTAGCGAACCACTGCGACGGCGTGACGAATATCCGTTGGTACAGTTCGTCGATGTAGTATTTGTTCTTGAGCGTGTTATGCACCGGAGCGCCAAGCACACCAATCAACGGGTCAGGCTGTCCAGCCTTCAGCGGTTCGCGCCAGTACATCAGCCAGCCAAGCCCCAGACCGCCCAGCGCGACAACGAACGACACCAGCACCGGGAAGGGGTTGAACGGTACGGTTTCGGGATGCTCGACCAACGTCGCGCCCACGAAATCGTGGTAGGGATTACCACCTGACGAGAAGAGGCTGCCGAAAATCGGGAAGTCCGGGTGTACGCCCACAAATCCGGCGAACAGCGCGAAAACCGACAGCACGATCAAGGGCAGGGTCATCGTGACCGCCACCACGCCCGTACCGGGTCCGAGGTTGGCGTGTTTCGCCTCTTCGGTGCGCGGCTCGCCCCAGAAGGTCAGTCCCAACTGGCGCATGGTGTAGAACGCGGTCAGGAATGCCGCGACTGCCAGCATCACAAACACGAACAGGTGCGGACCGTAGCCGTGCGTCGTGCCGTACCACGCATCCGCCAGAATTTCGTCTTTCGACCAGAAACCTGCCGTAATCAATGGGAAGCCCGCCAGCGACAACCCGCCGATCAGGAAGGTGATGAAGGTGACGGGCATGGTCTTGCGCAAGCCACCCATATTCATCATGTCCTGCGGGTCGAAGTGCGGATGCGCTTCGTCGTGCGCGTGGTCATCGTGCGCGTGTTCCTCATGCGATTCGGTGTGTGCGCCATGTTCGGCGGTATGCCCCTCACCCGCATGAGCACTCAACAGCGGCGGCGAGACGTGGATTTCGTCTTCATCGTCATCATGTCCATGCGCGTGTGCATGAACGTGATGCTCGCCGTGTTCCATGCCGTGAATGACCGCGCCCGACGCCATAAAGAGCAGCGCCTTGAAGAATGCGTGGGTGATCAGGTGGAAAGCGGCGGCGATGTACGCGCCGATGCCGAGCGCCGCCATCATAAAGCCAAGCTGTGAAATCGTGGAGTACGCCAGAACTTTCTTTACGTCGTTCTGCGCTACCGCAATCGTCGCCGCGAACAACGCCGTGAACGCGCCGACAAACGCCATCAGCATCAGCGGCGAGTTGAAAACGCCATCGTGGGGATGTCCGCCTGCCGAGAGCAGCGGATACATACGGATAATCGCGTAAATACCCGCAGACACCATTGCGGCGGCGTGGATCATCGCGCTGACGGGCGTGGGACCTTCCATCGCGTCCGGCAGCCACACGTGCAGCGGGAACTGCGCCGATTTACCAATCGTACCAACAATAAGGAAGATACCGATCAATCCGGCGACGCTTATTCCCAAGCCGCCAAAGATAATTGCAGGGGTTTCGGCAAGGCGGTTCGCCCATGTATCGACGGGCGCATGTTCGCCTTCAGCGTGTTCACCCTCTGCTTCATGCTCACCTTCGGCAACTGCAACTTCTTCATGTTCCGCTTCCGCCGAGCGATCCGCCATGACCAGCGTGTGTTCGCTCTCCGCGCCGCCGACAGGCAAGTACATAATCTCGCGGAAGCTGAGCGTTCCGGTGCTTGCGTACAGATAGGCGATACCGAGCAGCATGATCACGTCGGCTACGCGGGTGGTCATGAACGCCTTGATCGCCGCCTGATATGCGCTCTTTTTCTCGAACCAGAAGCCGATCAGCATGTACGAGCACAAGCCCATCACTTCCCAGCCGACGAACAGCAGCAGCAGGTTATCCGCCACCACCAGAGTCAACATCGCCCCGGCAAAGAGGGCGATCAAGCTGAAAAAGCGCGACTGGCGCGGATCGTGCGCCATGTAGCCAATCGAATAAATGAAGATCATCGTACATGCCAGCGGCACCATGATCAGCATCACGGCGGTCAGCGGATCGACCAGAACTCCCATGCGGAAGCTGGTCGCGCCTGTGCTCAACCACTCGATTGAACTTGCCAGCACGTTGTGTCCGAAATCGGGCAGCCCCGTCGCCAGCGTCACCACGCGCAGGCTGATCAGCCACGCCAGCAAAATACCCGCCAAGCCGACGGCGATGCTGACCACACGGCTCTGAGTGGTGACGACAGGGACGCGCATCCCGTCATAATCGGGATGATGCCCGCCGTACTCATGGCTGGTCGCCGGAATCCATTTGCTGCGATTGGTCAGCAGCGTAATGATGAGGAACGCCAGCAGCGGTCCCACCGGGATGAGCCACGGCAATAAATCAGGATTGCTGATAAACGAGTTTAAGTCCATAGAAAGTCCTTGAAGTCAAAAGTGAAAAGTTCAAAGTTAAAAGTGGTCAGTCTATCACTTTCTACTTTTAACTTTCGACTTTCAACTATCCCTTCAACACATTCACCTCTTCCACCACCACCGAGCGACGGTTGCGGTAGATAGTGATGATAATCGCCAGACCCACAGCGGCTTCGGCGGCAGCCACTACGAAAACGAACGCCGCGAAAACCTGCCCACTCATATTCTGCGGCGTCATGTAACGCCAGAACGCCACCAGATTGATGTTGACGGCGCTCAACATGAGTTCAATGCTCATCAAAATCGCTACGGCATTACGACGAGCCAGAACACCGTACACGCCGATACAGAACATCGCCGCCGCAACCAGTAAGTACATCCAGAGAGGAACCATACATTACTCCTCAAGCGTTGGAAGTGATGAGTGTTGGAAGTAATGAGGAATGAGCTAGCTTTTCTCGTCACTCATTCCTCATCACTACTCATCACTCACCCTTTAATCATCCACCGATACTTCGGTATCCCGCGCAATATAGATCGCCCCGATCATCGCCGCCGTCAGCAGCAGCGACGCCACTTCAAACGGCAGCACATACTGGTTGCCATCCACAAGCGCCACACCCAGATCAACCGTCGTTGCCACTTCGTCGGAGACGGGCACGTTGGGATTGGAGCCATTCGCGCCCCACACGGGGAAGATCACGCCCACCGCCAGCAGCACAAACAGGATCACGCCGACAAGGGCGCTCATCCACCACTGCTGGTTGAACAACTCGCGCATCTGCGTCATGCTGCGCGTGAGCATCACGGCGAAGATGATCAGAATGGCAATCGCGCCGATGTACACCAGCACTTGAACCGCCGCCAGAAACGGTGCGCTCAACAGCACAAAAAAGCCCGCGCCGCCGAACAAGCTCACGATCAGGTACAGCGCTCCATGTATCAGGTTGCGGCTGATCACCACGCCGAGCGCCCCACCCAACGTCAACACGCTGAAGATGAAAAAGGCGATGGTTTGCGGGTTCAGTTCTAGCATAATGTTTCCTTACAAATCATTCAGCGGGTTTCCCCAAAATGGACGCTATCAGTGTCCCACCGTCGCAGGCAGCGCCTTTTCGTCTTCAGGCTCTAACACCATACTCTGCGACTGCATCCGTTCGCGCCGTCCCGCGTTGCGCAGCCATGCCAGCACTCCGGCGGCGATGGCGATATTGCCGACCAGCAGCACTACCGCTTGCGGCAGGTTGGCAATCAAGTCGGTTGCCTGATCCGGCGGTGGCGTAAGACCGAGCAACTGCACGACCTTGATCAACGCCGCCATCACCAACACGTTGACAATCGACACCGGCACCAGAAACTTCCAGTTGAACGACATCATCTGGTCAATGCGAACGCGCGGAATGGTCGCGCGAAGGATGAGCGAAGGAATGTAAACAATCGCCGTCTTGATCATCAGGTAGACGAAGCCGAGCAACGGCACTTGGGTTGCGCCCGGACCCGACCAGCCACCGAGAAACACGACGGCAAACAGCAGATTGGCGGTAAAGGCATGAATGAACTCGTTCGCCATGAACAACCCGAACTTCATGCCCGAATATTCGATGTTGTAGCCAGCCACCAACTCGGACTCGGCTTCGATCAGGTCGAAGGGGGCGCGTCCGGTTTCGGCAAGATTGGCGATGTAGAAAATAATCGCGGAGACCGGCGCAACCACGATGAACCACATGCCAAGCTGCGCCCACACGATGTCCTGCATACTCATCGAGCCAGCCAGCAGCACCGGAACCAGCAGCGTCAGCACGAAGGGCACTTCGTAGCTCACCAACTGCGCCACCACGCGGAACGCGCCGAGCAGCGCATACTTGTTGTTGCTCGCCCACCCCGCCATCATGATCGCCAGCGTGCCAATCGAACTTACGGCGGTGAAATAGAGAACGCCGATGTCAAGGTCAACGCCGATATGCACCGGACTGAACGGGACAACCGCCCAGATCAAAATCACCGAGAGCATCGCGACGATGGGCGCGGCATTGTAAATCAGGCGGTCAGCGCCAGCCGGAGTGATGTCTTCCTTGATAATCAACTTCACTGCGTCGGCGACATTTTGCAGCAACCCAAAGGGTCCTACACGGTTCGGTCCCAGACGATCCTGCACGCGGGCGGCAACCTTACGCTCCACCCAGATCAAGAGAATGACCAGTACCAGCGGGAACATCGTGATCAGCACGACGCCGAGCAGGATTGAGACGAACTGCGCCAATCCGGGATTCCAACCGCTCTGTACCAGACAGGGAACCAGCGTTTCTACGACATTGATACAGGTCTGCATAACGCTCCTACCTTAAGCCCATTCGAGGGCGTTCTTCTTCCATGCGTAAATTAGCGCATCCGTCAGCAGGAAGATGAACAAGAACCCGGCGAAAAAGGCGAAAATATCCAGTTCTCGATAGGCGAGCGCCCAGGGAAACAGAAAGATGATTTCTACGTCGAAAACGAGGAAGATCAGTCCATAAATGTAGTATTGGACTTTGAACTGAACCCACGTATCCCCCACCGTCTCCACGCCGCATTCGTAGGTCTGCATCTTGATAGCATTCGCGCGACGTGGGCGGAATATCCATGAAATCACAAGAGGCAACGCAGGAAATATCCATGCAATTGCCATGAATACCCCGATAAACGCCCACTGATTAACAACGCTCATAAGTGGTGGCTCCCGCACTTCACCTATTACCTCGTCCCATTGGGCAAGGCAATCAGGTTGCGTAATTCAGTCTGGACAATCCGTTTGTGACAAACGGAGCTAGTATAACATCTGCCCCCACAACTGCAAAGGCATCTTATCCACGAATTCTAACATGACGATCACGTTATCCCAACCTGAAGCATATGCATTTTCACAGCTAACAAGTTGCGTTAATGTCAAATTGCATTATTATGAAATCACACAGTAGCCTCACCGAATGAACAAATCCCTAAAAAAGAAGAGGCATGAATGAATAATGAACGTGTCCATTCTGGTGAGCACTTTCGACGGTTATCAGATGTGCTGGGAACCGTTCTGTTACGGTTTGCAGAAGTATTGGCATGATGTCCCCTACGAACTCGTCTTCATCACCAATCATCTGCTTGCCCCGTGTGGTCGTTCCATTCGTGTCGGTCAGGATCGAGGCTGGGCGAATAATCTCATCGAGGCGCTAAAGCAAACGCCGACGCCCTACGTGATTTACGCACAAGAGGATTACTGGCTGAATAAACCAGTCGATACCGCTCAGATTCGCAGCTATGTCGAACTCATGGAGCAAGATCGGGCGGACTATATTCGGCTGTTTCCTGTGCCGCCGCCTGATGAGCCATTTGCCGATGACGAGCGTTTGGGGGTGATTTCCACCAACTCCGGCTATCGCGCTTCTCTCCAGATGGCGCTCTGGAGAAAAGAAGTCCTGATAGACATTTTGAAAACAGACGAAACGGGCTGGGCATTCGAGCTTGAAGGGACAATCCGTAGCCGCAAATACGGCGCTCGGTTTCTGTCTGTAAAAAAAGCGCGGTACGGCATTTCATACATCTTTACCGCGATTGTGAATGGGGAGTGGACCAAAGCAGCACACGAATACGCAGCGAACGAAGGCATTTACGTAGACTTCGACGCGCTAACACCAAAGCGACGCATGAACCGCTTTCGCCAGAGCATTCGCAGAAACCTGTATCGACACTTCAAGAGATTCAGCCACTCAGGGCGGCGATTAGCATCAGGGCGCTGAGCCACCGTCCGCGCGATTCGCGCCTTCGTTATATCATGGAAGGCGTACAAAAAAGCGCGGAGAAAGGATGATGGACTCATGCGCATGAAATTCTTGTTGGTCGGCGTGTTGCTGCTGTCCAGCATCGTCGCCCACGCCCAATCCTCATTGGAAGCGATTTGCTCTAACCTCGGCGGACGCGACCTTGTTCTGTCCGAAAATTTCACCAGCGAGGAACTAGAGGCGCAGCTTATGGTTTCGCTTGCCCTGAGCAACCTGCCCGACAAACCCGCAGCCGCCATCAACATCATTAATGAAGCGATCAGCATTGCCGACGACTACGGTGACGCTTATCTGGGGCGTGGCTGTGCGTATTTCTTGCAGGGCGATATGGAACGCGCCGAAGCCGATTTTGCGCGGTTCATCCAGTTCACGCATGACACAGCCCTTGCCGAAACGATCAGCGGGCTAATTTCCGGGACAGCCCAGACAAACACGAACGTCTGCGCCATGAACATCCGCAGCCCCGGCACTTTTGAATCTCCGGCAGAGGCGCAGGAGTTCATCGATAACTTCAACACCAACACGAAAACGCCCGATTACGACTGGCGGGCAGAAGCCTATCTGTGTCTGGGAGAATATGATCTGGCGCTGGACGATCTGGCTGCTGCTATCGCGCTTGCCCCCAATTCCCCTGAATACTATTCCCTGCGCGGCATCGTCTACCGTCGGTTGGGCGAATACGAACTCGCCATCACCGACTACAACACCGCGCTCGAACTCGACCCCGATTACCTGAGTGCGCTCAACGGACGGGCATACTCGTCTTACCTGTACGGCGATTATGAGCAGTGCATCGAGGATTATGACCGCTCCATCGCGCTCGACGATCAGGATCACATCGCCTTTGGCAATCGAGGGCTGTGTTACGATGCGTTAGGCGATTACGAGACTGCCATCACTGACTACAACGCGGCGCTCGAAATTGACCCTGACAATGCCATCATCATCGGCAACCGCGCCGTTTCTTATCGCATGTTGGAAGAGTACGATCTGGCATTGGCGGGCAACAATCTCGCCATCGAAATCGATCCCAACGATCCATTTTATTACGTCGAGCGTGGGCTGGTGTACTACGAACTGGGACAGTACGTGAACGCCGAAGCGGATTTTCTGGCAGCAATCGAACTCAACCAGAATTACGCCTCCGCATGGTTGAATCTCGGCGATACACAGCGACAGTTGAAGGACAATCCCGGCGCGGTTGAGTCCTATCAACGGTATCTCGAACTCTATCCTGACTCGGCTTACGCGGAAGAACTGCGAGATTTCATCGCTGCTCACTCGTAGCTTTTGTTGCTCGTCGGGGCGCATATGCCGTTTTCTAAATAAAGCTGAAGCTTGCAAGACGCTGGAAACCTCACCCCCCCCTCTCCACTGCGTGGCTGAGGGGGAGTCGAGCGAAGCGAGGCGGGGGTGAGGTTCGAGAGAGCGATCTCTGTCTTTGCTTGTAAAACTGCACGATGCACCCCGCATTTCTCTCGTCTTTGCTATAATCTCCAACAGCAATCGGTGCTCGTCTGAAACGGAATACATGGTCACAACCCTTACTCCAACCGCACAGCAGTGGGATGCATTCGTCACCGCGCACCCTCGCGCCCATATCTTGCAGCTTTCGACGTGGGCGGGACAAAAACGTCCTTACGGCTGGGAATCCGCGCGGGTTGCGCTGGCAGAAAACGATCAAATTGTGGCAGGGGCGCAGATTCTCTTTCGCCGCCTGCCCTTTCGACTCGGCACGATGGCATACCTGCCGATGGGACCACT
>DATGQJ010000350.1:0-9181 GCA_035304265.1 Oceanobacillus sp. | reverse complement strand
ACCGTTGAATGCGCGGGTCTATCGCATATTGTTCTCGAATATACGTTGCTGCGCCCGTCGTCAGGCGATAGTTCCCGTTCGATTGTTCGACGAAGAAGAAGCGCGTCAATTCACTGAGTGCCTCGTGCAAGTGCGCTCCATGCCACAGACTCTGCAATTCTTGTATTGTTGCCGAGGGAAGAAGCGAAAGGGCACAGCAGTACAACTGTCCGGCTTCCGTCATACATTCAAACGCCTTCCCTATCGTCTCTTCGGCAGCATGAGCACGAATAACATCCATTTCCTCGAAGGACATCAGCGACATGGCAATTTTCACCGCGAGCGGATTCCCGCCGATTTGGGTCCAGATCCAGGGGGCGACATCTTCCACCAGTAAGTCGCCTAAGTACGGAGACTGTCGCACCAGTTCATAAACCGATACCTCGTCCAATTCAGAAAGTGGGATGTGCAAATCAACCTCAAGCAGCGGGGTATAAACCGAACTGGTCAGCACTACCACGACCGTACTCAACTCGCGCAGCATCTCGATCACCTGCTCCGGTTGCTTGAGGAGATCATCTGCGTTATCGATCACCAATGCTGTCGGGTACCTGCTCAGGTAATCACGCAGGGATAAGTGATGATGAGGAATCAACAATGCCTCCGCCAGATAACGCCGGACATATTCGCACGATGGCGGAGAATTCAGCCAGATCAGATGATCGACTGCATCCGCATTGATGAGACGTTGCAGTAGTGCTTCGCTGAAGCTCGTCTTCCCTATCCCGGTTGTTCCAGTTATGTAAATACGGCATGGCGGGCGCCTCATCAGCGCATCCCACGCCTGCTCCAACTGCGCATCCCGTCCAATCAACTTCAGCGGAACACCACACGGCAACAATGCAAACAATCGCTGCCTGTGATGAGCAATTCTCGCTGCCCATTCCTCATGCAGCAGCCGCCGTGTTAACAAGCGAAGCGCGTAATGGAAATAGCGCCGTAATGAACGCACATTGACGCTGATAAGACGACTCATTCGCTCCGGCTCGATGGAGAGATCAGCCCGAACGTAACGATAGTACAGCAATGTCCAGAGTAGGAATTCCGCATTGCGCGTTCGTCCCGCTGCCTCGATGACACGCTCCGCTTCACTCAACGGCTCGTTATCTACCGGCGGAGGTAAACCAAGCATGGCTCGCTTAGCAGTTAGCTCTTTCACGATCAGGTCAAGAAGAATCTGTTGAAGCGCGAATTCGCGGAGATGTTCCCCTTTGGGCAAGTTCGGATCAGCGATAAAAAGATCGACCAGCAGCAGTCTTTCAAGCGGATTGGGTTCGGCAGATTTTGAGGGGTAAATCAGCGTATCAAGCGCATCGGAGACGCTTGCCTGGCTGATATAAGGCTCACCGTTGAGCATTCATGATTACCACTGTGAATCTGGGAAGGTACTCACCCCGGCGTGAACACCTAACCGCTTGTACATCTGAAATCCGGTAAACGGATGTCCAAGAACTCCGTCGTGTATCGCCCATGAGCGTCCGCGTACTGTCTTCCATGCATCTGGATGGCGAAAGGGGTTATCGGGCGTCAGTTTGTGGTACAACGCACCAGAGGGTTGAAATTCCTTGTGAATATTCACCATCTCTTGATAGCCACGGACGTAATTAAAACCGTATCGCTCGAAAACGATGGCGTTGTGGTATGCCAGCGGCTCAATGAAAAAGAGATCGTGGCTCATGTTGCGGACGAAATCCTCAAACAAGGGAACAAGCTGTTTGAAGGTGCGCATTCCCGCCCGCACCTGCCCCGGCGCAAGACCAGCCCGCATTGCCGCCTCTTCAGCAGCGAGGTTGCGCGATGTCGTGCCGAGATGCGTGGGGTTGCCATCTTGATCGACATCGATGTTAAAGCGCGGCGCTTCGGGATCGTTGACGACAACCAACAGAACCAGAAGCTGATTATTGAAGGTATCCGCCATGTTGAGATAAAGCATCGGATCGATGTCGGTTGCCCGTCTTTTCACCGAGACTTCAAGCGCACGTGTACCTTTTGGGCAGCGAAACCGCACGACGGGCTGCCCATCGAAAGTCAACGTTTCACGATCAATGCCATACTGGGTAAAAAGCCACTCCGGGAGTAGAGTTCGGTAGATAGCGAACTTTTCATCGTCGGGCAAATCATTAATCCCGCGTATCGAAGTGGGCCACATGGCGTTTACTCGCGGTAGCTTTCTTTCATCGCATGACGAATTTCACGCTCGCTATCACGTTTGGCAATTGCCGCACGCTTGTCGTACAGTTTCTTCCCTTTTGCCAGCGCGATCTCGACCTTCGCTTTGCCCCGCTCCAGAAAGATCATCGTGGGGACGCAGGTATATCCTCGCTCACGAATACGCGCGATGATCTGACGAATTTCGCGCTTGTGGAGCAGTAATTTGCGCGGGCGCATCGGATCGACGTAGCCATAGATACCCGCCTGCTCATATGGGCTGATATGGACGCCGATGAGCCACAATTCACCACCGCGTTCTTCGACAAAGCCGTCCTGTAAATTGACGCGATTCGCCCGGATGGACTTGATCTCCGTGCCGGTGAGCACGATGCCCGCCCGGTAGGTTTCCTCCAGATGGTAATCGTGACTGGCTTTGCGGTTACGCGCAATGACTTTAATGCCTTCACCTGTCATGCGCCTTCATTCTCCGTTTCAAGTTGCGCCTGTAAATGGCGTATTGCTTCGCCTAGGTCAACGTCCAGACCGTTCGGGTCCGGCTCCACCACAATATCCGGTTGCAATCCTGACTGATCCAACGGTTGATGATTGGGCGTGAACCATTCGGATGAAGTCACGTGCAGCGATGACCCGTCAGACAGCGGGAAGATCTGCTGCACCGTTCCTTTTCCGTAGGTGGTTCCACCAATCAATATCCCTCGCCCCAAATCCTGAATTGCTCCAGCGACCAGTTCTGCGCCGCTTGCCGTTCTGTCATTCACCAGCACTGCCAGCGGCAGATCAACCGCTACACCACCCCCGTTGGCATGGTGCGCCTCTTCACCGTTGCTGTCACGCTCATAGACGATCACACCCGATGGAATGAATTCGTCAGCGACCATGATCGATTCTTGCAGAAGCCCGCCTGTATTCCCACGCAGGTCAAGCACTAATGCGCGAATCTCCGAATTACGTAACTCCTCTACCGCCGTGGTTAATTCCTCCGGCGTCCGGCTGGTGAAGCGCATAATTTGCACGTAACCGATTTGAGGGTCTTCCTGCAACACACGCCACACAATGGACGGCACGTTGATCACCGCAAAAGGGACGAAGGTTGTAAACGACTCGCCGCTATCGACCTTATCAACGGTTATTTCGACCCCATTGCCATCCCGAACTTCGCCGCGCAGCATCTGATCGATGCTATCTTGCGGGAGCGTGACATCGACGGGTTGACCATTGATTTCCCGTAAAATGTCACCCGCCTCGATTCCCGCCTCCAGCGCAGGACTGTCGTCAAACGGGAACAGAATCAATTCGCCCGACTCACTGCGCTGAATCTGCACACCGATACCCCCATAAGTCCCCGCAAGTACGTCGGACTCACTGGCAGCGACAGGAGGATCAATAAAAAAGGTGTACGGGTCTTCCAGAGAACTCAGCATCCCGCGCACAGCCGCATACTGTCGTGCCGTATAATCTGGCTGCTCACGCACGAAATGACGGTTGAGCAGCGCCTGAACTTCGTCCAGCAGTGGGTAGCTCTCATCGTCCGAAGCAGAGGCAGAGACGCGCGACGGCAAGCCGACGATCTCCCTGAAGAAGAAACCGGCGGTAAAAACCAGCGCGATTCCCATGCCGAGCAGAAGCCCAAGCAGAATGGAGCGCTTGATGTCGTTCGATTTTATAGAATGTTTCTGATTGCGCTCTAAAGGATTACGCATTTCAAATTCGCTTCGCCATTATCATAAAGGTGTAGCTGAATTCTAACATTGTGCGCCCGAAAGCAAAATGGGCGCTTTGCATGATCAAGGTTCAATTATGGCACTTAAACACGACCCACCACTCGTACTGGTCGCTGACGATGAAGTGAATACCACCATCATGCTCCAGCACATTTTCGAGCGTGATGGCTATCGTGTCGAGCGCGTCACCAACGGTGTTGCCGCGCTGGATGCCGCGAAAAACCTGCTCCCTGACCTGATTCTTCTCGATATTCTGATGCCGGGTTTGAACGGCTTCGAGGTGCTGCGAAAGCTCCGCGAAGACGAGGAAACCGCCACCATTCCGACCATCATGATCACGGCAAACGCCCGCGAACCAGCCGACGTTGCGCGTGGTATGAAACTCGGCGCAGATGACTATCTCTATAAGCCTTTTGCGCCGCAGGAACTACTGGCACGCGCTCAGAGCAAAATCAAAGCCCGCCAGCTTGAAGATGCCCTGCACCGCCGTAGCAAGGAATTAGAGGTGCTGCTGAACGCCAGCGAAAAACTGAATCAGTACCTCGAACTGAGTGAACTTCCCGACGTAATACTCGACCTGCTGCTCAATTTACTTCCGGGCGATTTCGCGGCAATTCAGCGGGTAGACGAACATGGAGAGACCGCCGACATTCGCGTAATGCCCTCCGAGAACGGCAGAGAGAGAGAGCAATTCCTCAATAACGGTATTGCGCTTCGTATTCTCAGCGCAAAACGCACCTTGCTCTGGCCCGGCGATACGCCGATCCTCCCCGAATATCAAAGCGGGCTGGCGACGCCACTTCAACATGGCGGCTATATCGTCGGGGTACTGATACTGGCAAGCAACAGCATCATTTACGAAGACGCTCACCTGCGCCTGTTTGAAGGATTGGCGCGGCAGGCATCGTTAGCCCTGCGCAACGCGCAACTGTATGAAATTCAGGCAAATTACGCGCTGCATCTTGAAGACATGGTTGCCGAGCGCACGTCGGAACTTGAATCAGCGCAGAAGCTGCTGATTCGCTCGGAAAAGCTGGCGTCTATCGGACACTTGGCGGCAAGCATCGCTCACGAAATCAACAACCCGCTGATGCCGATTCGCAACTTACTGGACGAGATCGTGGAGGATTTGGAGCAAAATCAAGTCCAGTTTGACTACAAAGCCATCAAGATTATTCAAGAAAGCCTCGAACGGATACGGGGCATTGTAAGCCGCCTGCTCGAATTCGCCCGCGACACCGGACCAGACATGCAGCTTCTCGACGTGAGTACGCTGCTTGAAGGGATCATCACACTCAACCGCAAGTTCTTCCAACACGCCAGGATCGAAGTTGAGGCGGATTTGCCGCCCCTCCCCAGTATATACGGGAGTAAAGATCAATTGGATCAGGTGTTCATGAATCTTGCCCTCAACGCGCAAGCCGCGATGGAAAATGGTGGCAAGCTGGTCATCAGTGCGCGGGCGGAAGGCGAGCATGTTGTCGTGGAGTTTACCGACACAGGCTGTGGAATTCCGCCAGAAGCAATCGACAAGATATTCGATCCCTTCTATTCCACCAAACCCAACGGTACAGGGTTAGGCTTATTCGTGAGTCATGGGATCATACAGGGGCATCACGGGACGATAGAAGTACGCAGCGTCGAAAATCAGGGAACGACCTTCACGATCAGGCTGCCCATCCATACCCCGATTAACCAGCAGCAATAAGGGCGCACGTGGGTGCGCCCTGTTCATCACTCTATTACGCTGATTGGCTTATTCGGCACGCCACTGCGCCTCGAACTCGGTCTGTGTGAGGACGCCCGCAGCATATCCGGTGGCACTTTCACGATCCACGATGATGATACGCAGCGTCCGGTTGCCATCGCAGTTAATCAAGCGCACGCCTATCGCGTTGAGCGTTGTAGGCAACAGGTCAACTTCGTCTACCAGCACGCCCATCACCTCGCGCAAGGTGCTGCGAAGCTCAGGTCCTTCAAGCGTGCATACCCGCGCCAACAATGCCGTACCCAACGATGTCTCGACTTCCTCCGTCGCCTGTTCCGCGACAGAGAATGCCTGAAGTTCTTCGGCTATCCGCTCCACATAATCATCAGACGGTACAGCTTCATCCGTAACCGCAACTTCGGTTGAGGAGACATCCGGTGTCAGGTCAATTTCCTCGGTGGGCGCGAGCGTTTCGACAGGCTTTGTGGGTAGTTCTACGGTTTCCGTCTCTTCGATGGCTTCTGTTGGGATTGGCGTTTGGGTCGCCGCTTCTTCGGTTTCTTCCACCACCTCGCTTGTCACGGCGGGAGATGCAGCCAGCGCAATCGGGGTCGAAGCCGCTTCCGTCGCTTCTTCAGTGGCAGACTGCGCAGCCAGCGTCACTTCGACTGGTTCATCGGTAGCCACAGCGCTGGGTTCTGTCGCGCTCGGTACTGCAAGTAACTCGGTTGCTTCTGGCGTCACTTCTACAGTGGGGATTACCACCTCAGAAGTTGGAACTTCTCCGCCGATGGTGGCGAGTAATGAAAGCGTTGCCTCAGTTTCTTCAGGAAGGAAAGGCGTAACTTCTTCAGTTGGTGGAATAAGTATTGCTGCGCTCGGTGTCACGCCGCCAGCGATTTGAGCAGGCGTCGGCGTTGGCGTCGTGCTGCCCGTCAAGCTGGGAAGAATAAGGGCAAGAATGATGACCAGTAAAACAATGATGCCTGCGACGATAGCAACAGGCAGCAGGCTGCGCTGCCGTTTTTCCGTTTTCACTTCACCGGTTGGTGCTTCATCCTCCCAGAAGGACTCGCCACCGACAAAATCCGGTTCCTCGTCGGGAAATTCGGGCGGAGGTGGGGGTGCAGCGGGTTCGGGTTCGGCGGTTTCCGGCGGGAACTGCTGTTCGAGCGTCTGCATCAGTTCCGTCGCACCCGGATAATTCGGATTAATCCTGAGAACGTTGCCCAACGCATGACGCGCTTCTGCTGGATCGGTTACGGCATGAGCATAAATCCACCATGCATCGGCGTTATCCCTATCATTGATCAGGATAGGTTCCAGCACCGTTCGGGCTTCCTCCGGCTTCCCCGCTTCGACAAGTTCATAAGCCCGTGACAGCGCAAGACTTCGTATATCGCTCATGCTGGCGCTCCTGAGTTTGAGTACCACCCTGAAAAGCAGTGTACATCGAAAGACCGTGACCCTGCAACAAGAAAATCCGCCTATGATCTCAAGTCTTTACACAGCAGACTTTTCACTTGAAACGCAAATGGACGGGAAAACCCGTCCATTCATCACCTCTTATGGTGTCCCGGAGAGGACTCGAACCTCCACGCCCGTAGGCACTACCCCCTCAAGATAGCGCGTCTGCCAGTTCCGCCACCGGGACATTATGTTGAGGTATTATACTGGACAGCAGGTGGATGTCAATCCTTTTGCAGCCCACATTCTTCGGTTAGGATTCAGGAAAATAGAAACTCTTTTAGGGAAGGTGTTCAACAATGCGCATTGCTTTAGATGCGATGGGTAGCGATAACTGCCCTGCTCCTGATGTAGAAGGGGCAGTGCTCGCTGCCCGCGAATATGGCGACACGATCCTGCTGGTGGGCGACAAAGCTCAAATCGACGCAGAGATCGCCAAACACGATACCAGCGGATTAGACCTCATCGTCAAAAACGCCAGTCAGACTATCACCATGGAAGATAAACCGGCAACCGTGGGAAAGGCGAAACCGGATTCTTCGATGCATGTGGGCATGACGCTGGTGAAAAACGGTGAGGCGGATGCTTTTGTCACTGCCGGAAACACAGGCGCAGCGTTGAGCATCGCTACTCTTTTCACACTGAAGCGCATACCGGGTGTGAAACGTCCCTCACTCTCCGCCATCATCAGACTGAACAACATGAACGTCATCGTCCTCGACGTGGGCGCAAATGCCGATTCCAAACCGGAATGGCTGGCGCAGTTCGGCGTGATGGGCAAGATTTACGCCCAGAGCGCCCTTGATCTGGCGAACCCACGCATTGCGCTGCTTTCCAACGGTGAAGAAGAAGGCAAAGGCAATGAACTCGTCCATGAAGCATTTGCCCTGCTCGATCAATCCGACCTGAATTTTGTGGGAAATATCGAGCCGAAAGACATGCTATCAGGCGGCGCAGATGTTGTCGTCTGCGATGGTTTTGTCGGCAACATCCTGATCAAGTCGATGGAGAGCGCAACCCGAACCCTTGTGAATGCCCTGCGAGATGAATTGATGGCATCGCCTATCAGCAAGGTAGGAGCACTGCTGGCGCGTCCGGCGTTTCGGCGTGTTCAGAAGCAAATCGATCCATTTGAGGTCGGTGGTGCGCCACTTTTGGGAGTGAATGGTGTTGTTATCATCGGTCACGGGCGCTCGAACGCCAAAGCCATCAAAAACGCAATTGGTCAGGCACGTAAGGCGGTAGAAGGTAACGTGATCGAATCAATTCGACAAGGGATACCGGAACCAGTACAGTGATGAAAGGAGATGGTGGCGCGTTATCAGTGCTGCCACAGAAACGATATGGAACTCTTACGAAATGGTCGTCCACGGGTTGTGATCACCGGAATGGGAGCAATCACGGCGCTCGGACCGGTAAAGAAAATGTGGGAAAATTTGAAGAACGGGAAGTCGGGCATCCGACGCTTGGAAACCATCAACGTCGAGCACGTACCCGTCAAGATCGGCGGTGAAATCCGCGATTTCGAGCCAACCGACTACATTGAGCACAAGGAAGCGCGGCGCATGGGTCGTGCGGCGCACTTCGCCGTCGCTGCTGCGCGGATGGCAGTTGAGGATGCGGGGCTTTCACCGGAACTCATCGAAAAAGAAGGCGAACGTGTAGGCGTGTGGCTGGGAACGTCGCTCGGCGCACATGAAATGTCGGAGCAAAGCACGTTCAAATACAAGACCTCAGGGTATAAGAAGCCAAATCCGCTTACGCTGATCAATTCGCTGCCCAACATGCCCGCGCACTATGTCAGCCGCTTTTTCCGTGCGCTGGGTCCTCTCAGTGCGCCCTCTACGGCGTGTGCTGCGGGCACGCAGGCAGTCGGCGAAGCTGGCGATTTGATTCGCAACGGACGCGCCGACGTGGTCATCACGGGTGGCGTCGAGTCGGTGCTGCAAGACTACGCGCTTGCAGGCTTCGAGGCAATGGACGCGCTGGCGAAGAATTACAATGACAGCCCCGAAGCGGCAAGCCGTCCGTTCGACAAGAATCGTGAGGGCTTTGTGTTCAGCGAAGGCTGCGG
>DATGQJ010000349.1:0-3634 GCA_035304265.1 Oceanobacillus sp. | reverse complement strand
TCTTCGCCGGTTTCTTCGTTGAAGCTCCACGTGAATTTGGTGGCGATCACGACCTGCTGGCGCTTGCCTTCCAACGCACGAGCAAGAACACGCTCGCTGCGTCCGTGTCCGTACACGTCCGCCGTATCATAGAAGGTGACGCCTAAGTCGAAACCCCGCTGAATGGCGCGAACCGATTCATCGTCGTTGACTTCGCCCCAGCCGCGCCCGCCGATTGCCCAACACCCCAAGCCAATCGCGCTGACCTGAATGCCTGAGCGCCCTAGCGTTCTCATCATCACGGTTGTTGTGCTCATCTTCGCTTTTCCCTCACGGATTGAGTAGCCGTAGACAGTCTACAACTTAGAGTGCGCTCTAAGTCAAGAGGTCAGGTTAGCGGGTTGACGCTGATTGAATAAGCGATTAAAATCCGAACAATGTTCGGATTTTGAACTTTTGATTTTGTATGGACAACCTGACTCCCCGCGAACGGCGCAGCGAGCGCACCCGGCAGACCATTCTTCGTGCTGCCCTCGAACTTATCATCGAGAAGGGCTTGGATAAGCTGTCGCTACGTGAAATTGCCCGGCGTGCGGATTACAGTCCGGCAGGATTGTATGAATACTTCGGCAGCAAGGAAGAAATTATTGAAACGCTCGCGTGGGATGCCAATGATCGTTTCTTCGCACATTTGAACCGTGTGCCGAAATCCCTCCCGGTTGAGGAGTATCTGGTTGAACTGGGCTTGGCTTATGTCGAATTCGCGCATCTCCATCCCGAACACTTCATGTTGATGTTCTCCCACTTTCAGGCACTTCCGATGGTTGACCTGAATGAATACGCGCCGGATAGCGACTCGAATGCTTACGGGCTGCTCATGGATGCCGTGCAGCGGGGAATTGAGGAAGGACTGTTTCAGCCTCGTCCAGATTATGGCAAGGTTGAAATGTCCTACAGTCTATGGTCACTGGTACATGGGCTGGCAACGTTACAGGCGACCCATCTACGACGGCTCACGTGGGATTTTGCCACAGCGGATCGCCACGCGATTCGAACGTTCATTGATGGGTTAAGCCGGAAGGATTAGTTTTTTTGCGGTTTACCGAACATTGTTCGGATATTTTGCAACTGTTCGATAGACTATTGCGTATATACGGTCAGAACAGGCAGACAGGAGCGTATCATGACGATTTTCAACGGGCGCTATACCGCCCACATCGACGGTGACTTTGTGGTTTTCTTGATCGGAGCGCGGATCAATTCGTGGCGCAAGCTGCCCAAGCTGGCATGGATCGGACAGGCGAACATCGCCATGTATCGCGTACTGGAAGCCAACCCGGAGTATGGCTATCTGGGTGGAGAGACGTTTACGCGCAACCGATTTCGCGAAACCATCACCATCAGCTACTGGCGCTCCTACGAGCATCTGGAACGCTTCGCACGCAGTCAGGACGATCCGCATCTGGAAGCATGGCGGCGCTTCAATCGGGAAATCGCCAGCGATGGCAGTTTTGGCATCTGGCACGAGACTTATCTGGTAAAAGCGGGCAATTACGAGTGTGTATACGGCAATATGCCCCGGTTCGGGCTGGCGAAGGCGGCGAACCATCTGCCGATGTCCAGACGCAAACAAACGTCTCGCGGGCGCTTAACCGGAGAAGAGGCGCCCGTCCCTGCCGATGTCGTCATGTATTAACAGGATAAGGGAATCTCATCCCCGCAGTGGGGATGAGATTGCTAAACACTTACATTGCGTAGTAGAGCCGCGCGGCGATTCCGCCTTCCTGCTTGAGCCGATCCGCCGCTTCGCCGTGTACCAGTTCCACACTGCCGCCACTAGCGAAGGCGCGAAGCGGTAGCTCCGCCGCGAGATCGGTGTCTTCCATCGGGTACGGCATGATCAGTAGTTCGACGCGCTGCATATCCAGCGCTTCCATCACCGCTTTCGGACCCAATGCGCCGCGCCCGCCGGATTTGGCGAAGTCAATCACCTGATTGACCAGCGTCATCTCTTCCTGTCGCTCATACTCAAGCGCGTGAGGAAGGGCAATCTCGATGATTTGTTGGGTCGTAGAACGCATGGGAATCGGCAGGACGCCGATCACCCGCTGCGCCAGCGTTTCGTTCATGAAGCCTTTGAGCGCGTGCGCCGCTTCTTCGGAACCGCCGAGGATGATGCGCCGCGCTTCATAGCGATCCGCCACCTTCTGCATCTGCTCGACCACAGTTCGGTAGAAGCGGTTGCGATGCTCGCCAATCATTGCCGCAAAATCGTCCTTGCCGCTGCCGCCATGCACCGACCCGGCTCCACCCCCCGGCGCTGGATTCGCCATGGTGGTGAACTCTCCCCAGTCATAGTCGTCGATGTCGATTTCGAGGGCATCTTCAAATTCCGTAGAACCAAGCTGGCTGATGAAAAACCGCGCCTTCTCTTGATCTACCAGCACGATCAGGTATGGCTCATACTCGTCCAACGCCCAGAGAAGCGGGGCAACCGACGGCTTGCCGTAAAACGCCTGATTCTCGAAGCTCAACGGCAGTTCGATGGTGCGCTGAAACGCAGGGCTGGCGAAGAAGACCAGACTCTTGCTCTGCGGCTGATAATGCTCGAAGTATGATTCCACCTGCTGGTTGATCTGTTTCCACGCTTCCTTGCTGCCGTCGGCGCGGTTCTGCTCCGCCATGCCGCGCAGTGTATCTTTGAGCCAGATTTTCCAGGCGGGTTGAAGCGCCTGATTTTCCTCCGCCGCATTATCCACGTTGAGATATAGAGTGAGGGTCGGTTCTTCCACTTCTCCCAGCATCTGCTTGATGTCGTCAAGGTTGACCATCTGAGCCTCCTTGTTCATTAAATCGTTAATTATAGTATAGTGTAGTTCATGCAGATGAGGGACAGATGAGGCGAATTTCGTTGCGCCGTATTTATGGGCATGGGTATACTGAGATCAAAAGAACGATTTATGGAGAATATAGATGACGTTTCAATCGACCATACGAGAGCGTTTATCATGGAACGTGACACAAGAGAAGTATGACCAGATTCGCCGCCTGTGGATCGCGCATTCCAAAGCCGAAGACGGGCGTGATTTGCAGGGCTTAATCGACACCCTCTCCGAAACCTGCGTCTACGAAATCATCCCCACCGGGCAGCGTTGGGAAGGACACGACGGCGCACGAACCTTTTACACCACTTTTCTGACCGCCTTCCCCGACGTGCATTTCGATCTCCAAGACATCGTGATCGGTCCGCAGGGCGTGATCGAAGTCACGCGCATGACCGGAACGCATCTGGGCAACTGGGCGGGCATGGAAGCCACCGGACGCAAAGTCGATACCCTGATCGTCATTCACTTTCCCTGGAATCCTGAGGTCGAGAAATTCGACGGAGAGCGCATCTACTTTGACCGCGCCGCGTTGGACGGTCAGTTGGCGGGTAGGGCGTAGTGAAACTTTTTTCGCATTCCGCCTAAGTTCGATAAACTATTGCAAATCGTATAAACAGGGATGAGACGATTGCTTATACATTGAGTTTATTGAAACTAGAGTGTATGCAGTCCCAAGAAATCGGTGGCGACGAGGCTTATCTAACGCTGGATGGGCACAAGGTTTGGGAAGCGGGACGTGACAAGATGAGCCACGATCTCTCCCACGCGCA
>DATGQJ010000348.1:0-2154 GCA_035304265.1 Oceanobacillus sp. | reverse complement strand
GCCTGTGCATCCACTGCGTCGCCAAAAGGTATTTGTGCAATGACTTCTTCGGTGGCGGGGTTGACCAAATCCCACGTCTTGCCGTTGGCAGCGTCCACCCATTCGCCGTCGATTAACTGTTGGTACATAGATTGTTCCTTCGAGAGTTCTTAACACTATAGCCTAATATGTGGGAAAAAGGGAAGAGGGGGAGCGTAAATATTAGAACAAAAATTCTATCCCTTGCCATGATTTTTCGCCGGAGAAGTGTTTGAAGGTGGTTTTACCCCCCACCCTCGACGTATTCCCGATGCACCATGTCCACAATTTCGGTCAGCGCTTCGGGATAATACGGTTTGTCGTTCAGTTCGTGGCATAAAGCAGCAAAGAGAATGCCGAGAGAATACTCATAGCGTGGTCCCTGCGGTTCATCGCCGCAGATGACAGCGTTCAACCCCTGCACATCCATGCCCATGCTGCTCATGGTCATAATCACCCCCGCGGGATAACGCGCCCAACGCGGCAGCGGACGCTGCGTGACCGTCTTGCGCTGTTTCGCACTTTGCAGGTTAAAGGTGGTCATGACCGACTGGTTGAGATCGAGCGCGAGACAGCTATACTGCTCACGCGAATTGTAGCGAGCCGCAATCCACATTTCGCGCTCCGGCGCTTGAAACACCAGATCGGGCGTCGTATCAGGATACAGTTCCTGAAACTTCACCAGCAGTCGTAGGGGTGGATCAGCGTGGAATGGGGTAGTCACAGTTTCCTCGTCTTTTCCCAAGTGTAGCATAACTTCAGGCACGACAATTTGAATTTTCTGCTAAAATCGTTTTGTTTCCAGAGGCTTGTCACGATGAAATATCCACTCCTCCTGCCCATTTCCCTTCTCGCGACGCTTACACTGCTGCTCGGTATGGGACTGCATATCGCTGCGCAGGATAATGCCCTGATCAGCGCCGAAGTTTGCCGTCCGGTACTGGAACGCATGTGGGCGGAAGCGACGACGGCGTGCATTAACAAGCCTGCGGGCTACATCTGCAACGGCGGCGATGCGCCCATCGTAGAACCTGCGGGGGCGGTCAGCAACGCGATGGCAGTACACGGGGCGCTGGTCGAGGTCGGCGCAGTCGATTCGCTGCGGACGCTTCCGATTGTGGCGGAAATCGGCAGCGCCGGAGTGGTCTATCTACGCGGTGGCGAATCGCTTCCCTATACCGGACTTCTAATCGGTGACGTGAGCCTCCGCGACGTGACGCCGCCCGATTTTCCCGCATGGACATCGTTCGTGGTCGAAACCTCGCCAGAGCTAGCCTCTTGCGAAGGTGCTCCGCTCAGTCTATTGGCGCTGCAAAGCGCACCCGGCGCGACAGTACGGATCGTGGTCAACAGCATTTCTCTCTTGCTGAACGGTACCGTGATCGTGCGCACCGACGCAAGCAACACCAACTTCGTCGCCGTTTCCGGTCAGGCGGCGGCGCTTGCGGCGGGACAAGAACGCGCATTCATGACGGGTGAGCAAATCAGCGTGCCACATCATGCCGGTGATGTCGCGGCGGTGAGTGGAACTCCCACCGCGCCCATCCCATTCGACCCAACGTTGCTGCAAGGTTTTCCTGTAGCGCTGCTGGATCGCCCGATCATTTTACCGCAGCCCGGTTACGTGACCACGCAGGGCGCAGTCAACATGCGCTCCGAGCCATCGACCAATGCAGGCGTGATTCTTCAAGTGCCTCCGGGTGAGGTCTTGAGCGTACTAGGGAGCAGCAGCAATGGCTTGTGGTATCACGTGCGGCGCTTGAACGGCGAAAGCGGCTGGATGCTGGCGGAACTCTTGAGCCAGAATATCACGACGATCAACGCCGTATACGATGCCACACCAATGCCACCTCAGCGCTATGGCGAGCTTGGCACGCGCGGGCGAGTGCTTGCGCCAGCCGGGGTCAATCTCCGTCTGGGACCCGACGTGACCTTCCCCGCGCTCACGCTGTTGAACGATGGCACGATGGTGAATCTACTGGCACGCAGCCCTTATAGTCCATGGGTCAAAGTGGATGCGAATGGCGCGGTGGGCTGGTTGGCGTTGATCACCGTCGAAACACAGGCGTATATTGACGCGCTGCCGATTGATTTCAGTGCGCCGCCGATCCCGACGCCAACCCTGATTCCCGGCTC
>DATGQJ010000347.1:0-4210 GCA_035304265.1 Oceanobacillus sp. | reverse complement strand
TCCCGATGGCAACTGTTCTGGCAGGTGATTTTCCCCGGTGCGCTGCCGTCGATTCTCGTCGGGGTAAGGCTGTCGCTTGGCATTATGTGGTTGACGCTGATCGTTGCCGAAACGATTGCTGCCAATTCCGGCATCGGTTTCTTGGCGGCGACTGCCCGCGAATTCATCCGCACCGACGTGCTGCTGTTTGTCGTGGTTTTATACGCTTTCCTCGGCAAGCTGTCTGATGTGATCACGCGACTGCTCGAGAGACGGTTGCTCCGCTGGCAGCGGAGTTACCGGAGTCGCTAAAGGAGCTTCTCATGGCTGGACGATTTGGTGGTATCCCGCTTTCGCTGCGGAACGTCTATAAGCGTTTCGGCGAAAAGCAGGTCTTAGAAGGGATCAATTTGGAAGTGAAGCCGGGGGAGTTCATTGCGATTGTCGGCAAAAGCGGCAGCGGGAAAAGTACCTTGCTCCGCCTCATCTCCGCGCTCGATGTTCCAGATAGCGGCGAAATCCTGGTAGATGGCAAGCCATTGCAGGGGCGCAATGAGCAGGCTCGGATCATGTTTCAGGATGCCCGTCTGCTCCCGTGGCGAAGCGTGATTGAGAACGTCGCCATCGGCTACGACGGCGATTGGCGCGAACCAGCAGCGGAAGTTTTGGCGCATGTCGGTCTGGCGGATCGCGCTCATGAATTCCCCAATCTCTTATCCGGGGGTGAGCGTCAGCGCGTGTCATTGGCGCGTGCGCTTCTAACCCGTCCGCCGCTGCTGCTGCTGGACGAACCGCTGGGGGCGCTGGACGCACTCACACGGATAGAAATGCAGCGCCTGATCGAACGCCTCTGGCGTGAAGAAGGCTTTACGGCGGTGCTGATCACCCACGACGTTGAAGAGGCGCTTGCCTTATCAGACCGGGTTGTGCTGTTGGAACACGGCAAAATCGCGTTGGATGTCCCTGTTGAACTGCCACGCCCACATCCAAGAGGGAGCGCTCATTTTGCCATGCTCAAGGAATACATCTTGAGTCGGGTGATGGGAGAGCCTCAGACGGCACAAGCAGTCATTTGAATCTGGTTTCAGATCGGGTGATGTGGCGAAGTGGTTAACGCGGTGGTCTGCAAAATCACTATTCGCGGGTTCGAATCCCGCCATCACCTTTGCGCCTTAACGACGAGGAAATCCATGCTCGCTATTCCTACTCCTGTGACTTTGCGGCAGCCTGTTGCCACCAGCGAAGATTACATGCTCTTGCCCATTGAGGCGGGATTCACCTGGGCAGAATGCTTTGCACCTGTCGATAGGGGCGACTGGTATCTAGTTGTATTCCGCTGCAAACATCGAGCCGACGCCGATGAAGCGCTCCTCACCCAACTTGATGCCGATGCCATTGCTGCGGCGTCTGAAACGCCCGGACTACACTTCTATTTTGCAGGTACGCCCAGAGCTACAGGGGAGTGCCTGTCCTTCTGCCTGTGGGACAACCAGACCAGCGCACGAGCTGCCTCCGCCCACGCTGCCCATCGAAAAGCGATGGAAATCGGTGTGGAGCACTATGAATACTACACGCTGGAGCGGTATTTCATTCAGAAGCGTCCTGAGGGGCTAGTGTTTGTACGGTTGCCATAAAGCGGAGAAAAGTTTATTTCCTCGAATCAAAGGCTGGCTGCCACAATTCAATCCGATGTCCTTCAGGATCATAGAGATAAAACAGATATGCATCCCATTTCTTCCGAATGGGGCTAACCGCTATCGTTTGCTCGAGAAGCGCAGCATGGATTTCTTGAAGGTTGGAAACCTGCCATGAAAGCGTAATGCCTTGACCTTCTACGCTGTGAATAGTTGCACGACTTTCGTCGGCAATACTCAGATAAGAGTGAGGGGTGAGTTGAAACTCGACAAACCAATCGTTTTGATAGCTGATCGGGAATTCAAATATTTCCCTGTAAAAAGCGACGGTCTCTGTCCATTTGCGGCAGTAAAGGATGGTGTTTGTCCTATGGACATTCATGAGTTTATCCTACAACGTGGGACGTGCTTTGATTATCCTATTTTTGCTTCACTCTGACGTAGTGAGGGCAGCCTATATCGACTTAGAGGATAGGCTTGCGGTAGTCTCGCCCAAAACAGGTTGGTCACATGTATGTCTATAACAGACGACATTCGATAATATAAGTCTAGCAAGAATTCCAACCAATTCAGGGAGAGGGAGTTATGAAGGGGCTTTCAGGCAAGGTTGCAGTTGTCACAGGTGGAAGTTCAGGCATTGGGCTAGCGACGGCACAAGCCTTCGTTGCTCAGGGCGTGAAGGTTGCCATTGCCGATGTTGTAGATGGCTCAGAGGCAGTGCAGGCAATTAAGCAGTCCGGCGGTGATGCAATTTTCGTCAGAACCGATGTGTCAAAAACTGAAGACGTGCAGGCGCTTGTCAAAACCGTGGTTCAGACCTACGGGCGTCTGGATATTGGCGTCAACAATGCCGGTATAGGCGGTACTTCAGCCACGACAGGAGATTACACTGAGGAAGACTGGAATCGTGTGATCAGTATTAACCTGACGGGTGCATGGCTGTGCATGAAGTATGAAATCGAGCAGATGCTCAAGCAGGGTGGCGGGGTGATTGTCAATATGGCTTCTATCTTGGGATGGGTGGGATTCGCTTCCAGTCCAGCCTATGTCGCTGCCAAGCACGGCTTACTTGGGCTGACAAAGACCGCAGCTATCGAATACGCAACCCAAAACATTCGCGTGAACGCTGTCTGTCCCGCCTTTATCTACACGCCCCTACTGGAAAATGCGGGTATGACCGAGGGTTCTGAAGTGTACAACACACTTGCCAGCCTACATCCGATGAAACGACTGGGCAAGCCAGAAGAGGTGGCTGATCTTATATTATGGTTGTCCTCGGATGGTGCCTCGTTTGTCACTGGCAGCGCGTATCTGGTAGATGGGGGATACGTCGCACAGTAGAACAAGTGCTGCGCCGTTTCATGAACATATCTTTCCTCGATGGCGGGTTGTTCAGCGTTGACGATTTGAGCAGCTTGCCATCGGTATATTGTTGCGCTATCCGCATTGGGGAGCGTTTTAAAGTTTCTCAAGAGGCACACAATGACCGCGCATTGCCCTCATTTTTGAACAGTCAACGTTTGTCCAGCAACTTTTCAAGATACTCGCGCAACGCAACTGCCTGATTGTGCGCCTCATCCCGACTGGAATAGATCAACGTAACGATTCCTGCTTCGGCGGCTTCGAGAAGCTGCTGGAGAATCGGCATTTTGTCGTCCAATTCGGAAAAGTACCGCGCTTTGAATTCATCCCATTTCTCCGGCTCATGGTTGAACCATTGGCGCAAGGCTGTCGAGGGTGCAGCTTCTTTGAGCCATAAATCGATCGCCGCATCACTTTTGCTTATCCCACGCGGCCAGAGCCGATCAACGAGAACACGATAACCATCTTCTTCCTCAACTGGCTCATAAACTCGCTTCAAACGGATTGTCATTCCAGCACTGCTTCCTTTCCCTGATCATGCTGAAATTTTGTGCGTTCCCTGTACAACGTTTGCACAGGAAACGCATGTAGTGGGTTGTCTCACGCTTAAATTACTGAGTGAGCTTTTGCCAGTCTTGCGTAAAACGGGTTAAACCAACATCAGTCAGATCATGATGCAAATCGTAGCTGCGCCAGTCCTTGTCCAGTGAGAGTTGTTGGTAGGGAATCGGCTTTAACTGTCCGGCATCGTAGGTGAAGTTTTCATCCGGCAGCGGAAAACCTTGATTCGCCCATTCCTGAAAAACCTTCATCGGAACGGTGATGGCTGGAGATTGCAGGCAGATAGCATACATCAGATGGTTGAGGGTGCGCACGCTCGCCGTTAATACATCCACGTGACCATCACCATCGTGATACATCTTCAGTTCATTGACGACAATATCCATGCCGTTCTCGCCACGATCATCAAGCCGTCCCACAAACGGTGAAATGAAGACCCGGTAGCGGGATTTGCGTGTGGCTTGGTAAACCGCCGCCGCCTGTTCCTGCGAAAAGTTGAGCGTGATATTGACCGGAAATTCTTGACAGAAGATTTCTGCCGCTGCCAGCCCCTCTGTTGTACAGGGAAACTTCACCACACCATTGGGAACCCACTCTTTATAGACGCGGGCTTGTCGCAGCATCTCGTCCGCACTGGTCGATTGATCCGCAATCACCTGAATCGAAATAGGTCC
>DATGQJ010000346.1:0-5697 GCA_035304265.1 Oceanobacillus sp. | reverse complement strand
GTCATTGAGGCGGTTCACATCTCACCACGCGACAGGGTGGTGGTCATTGGCGCAGGGAAACTCGGCTTGCTGGTCGCGCAGGTGTTGAAACTGACCGGAGCCGATCTTGCGGTGGTTGTGCGGCGCGAAAAACCTGCACAGCTACTCAAACAGTGGGGCATTGCCGCCGTCGAAATCGGCGAACTTCCGCCGCAGCGGACGCAGGTGGTGGTGGATTGCACCGGAAACGCCGAAGGCTTCGCGCAGGCTCTGGAACTGGTCGAGCCACGCGGCACAATTGTCCTCAAAAGCACCTACGTCGGCATTCCGCAGGCAAATTTGACGCGAGTTGCAGTGGACGAAGTACGGGTGATCGGCAGCCGGTGTGGTCCTTTCGAGGCGGCACTACGCTACCTTCAGCATCAACTGGTGGATGTCGAGTCGATGATTGAGCGCCGTTTTCCCCTGAGCGAAGGGCTTGCCGCGTTTGAATATGCCGCGCAACCGGGAATGCTCAAGGTGCTGTTGGACTTTTGAGTGGAAAGTGATGAGTAAAGAGTTGAAAGTAATGAGGGTATCACTTTTTACTTTCCACTCATCACTCTCTAACTCACCTGCGGCAGCGTGAAATAGAACGTCGAGCCAACGTCCGGTTCACTTTCCAGCCAGATCGAGCCGCCGTGACCCTCGATGATGTGCTTGGCGATAGCGAGACCCAATCCCGTCCCCTGCGTGAAGCCGGAAGTGTCGGCAGCGCGATAGAACTTCTGGAACATCATCTTCTGGTTCTCTTTCGAGATACCGTAGCCTGTATCGGCAACTGCGATTTCGATGAACGGCTCGTCGTGATGTGGGCTTTCGATCACGCTCAACCGAATCTCGCCTCGATCCCGGTTGTACTTCACGGCATTGGTCAAGAGATTGAGTAAAACCTGTTTCACTTTGCCCCGATCTGCGGCGACAACAAACGGGCTGCTTTCGTGATAGATGGTAATTTCGCGCTCGGCTGCCTGTGGTTGAACGACAGCAACACATTCGTCGATCAATTTGCCTACCGGAAACTCGGTAATATCCAGACGAGCACGCCCGGATTCGAGGCGGGCAAGGTCGAGAAAATCACTGGTCAGCCGGATGAGGCGGTCTGTTTCACCTTGCATCGTCTGGATGATTTCCGTGCGCCGATCTTCGGGCAGTTCTGAGCGTAGCAGTAGCGCGGCGCTGGTCTTCAGCGCGGCAAGCGGGGTGCGGAGTTCATGCACCATCTCCGCCATGAAATCGCTCTGCTGGAACAGACGCGAATTTTCAATCGCAATCGCGGCTTGCCCGGCAAGTGTGACCAGCGTCTTCACGTCTTCGCTGTCGTAAGGCTGCCCGTCGCGCTTGTTGAGCGCCTCTAATGCGCCGATCACTTTATTGTGGGTGCGCAATGGCACGGCGAGGATGTTTCGCGTGCGGAATTCAAGTGTTGCGTCCACCGACTTGAAGTGGCTTGGTTCGCGGGTCACATCCTGAATCACGCGCGGCTCACCATGAGTCACCACCCATCCGGCGATACTGCCTTCGAGCGGCACAACGATGGAATCCGCCTGATCGGATGTGATGTTCGACGCCTGCTCGAAGCGAAGCTCTCCCGTGACCGGATCGATCAGCAGAATCGAAGATGCTTCGCTATCGGTGAGTTCGGTGGCAGCGCTGATGATGCGGTGCAGCAGCGCCCGATGGTCGAGCGTCGAGTTCAACTGCTGGCTGATCTCGATGATGCGCTCATAACGGTCAAGCAGTTTTTCAAACGATAGTCCACTCGTCTGCGGCATTCACGTCTCCAAACGGCGAACGACTTCCGGTAGAATTTCCGCCGCGTCGGCATGAAGAACGACACTGGCGAGATGATCGAGATGAGTGGGTTCAATATTGATGATGACGAGCCGCCCGCCGTGACGCAGTGTCTGATTGGGCAGGTCACTGGCAGGCGCGACTTCAAGCGATGATCCGACAATCAGCATCAGGTCGGCATGACGCGCCGCTTTCTGCGCTGCCTGAAGTTCGGCAAAAGGCAACTGCTCTCCAAACAAGATCACGTTTGGCTTGATCACGCCGCCGCAAGCGGGGCAGCGTGGAATCTGCCGATCTTCAAGGAATTGTTGAAGGATCGGTTCGCCGGCATAAACCGTGAAACAATGCGTGCAGGTTGCCTCGCGCAGGTGACCGTGTAATTCATAAATGCACTTACTGCCCGCGCGAGCGTGAAGCATGTCGATGTTCTGCGTGATGACGGCGTGCAAAAATCCGCGTTTTTCCAGTTCCGCCAGCGCATAATGCGCCGGATTGGGTTCCGCTTCGATGGATTTGCGAGCAAGAGGATAAACCCACTCGTAAAATGCGGCGGGATTTTGACGAAAACCGTAGATACTGGCGACTGCCATTGGGTCAACTTGCGTCCACAAGCCGGAATGTGGGCTGCGGAAATCGGGAATGCCAGACATCGTGCTGATGCCTGCACCTGTGAAGGCAATAGCGGAACGGGAATGTTTCAGGAGCCGAACAACTTCAGAAACGCGCTCAAGATCAGCCATATCACGTCGTGACTTCACCACTTGCAGGGGCACGAACGCGGGCGCTGATGTCTTCCGCCAGCTTGATCATCTGGGATGATGCAATTGCCGTTGGTTGGTACATCACCACCGGCGACTGCGCGTGGGTTGCCTGATACACCAGTTCTGAGGCAAGCGAGACAATCGCGCGAATCTCACGCCCCAGCATTTGCTCGACATCGCTCCACGACGGCGGGTTGCTGGACGCCGCGCGATTGACCACGACCACGTGCATCTTGTTCTGCTCGGCGCGGTGGGTGTCGAGTTCTGCCAGAAGCTCACGCGCCATTGCCAGCGTGACGGGCATGGGATCGACCACGACCACCAGATGATCCATCTCATTTTGCAGACCAACCGAAGTAGAGGTTAGTCCGCAGCCAAGATCGAATACAAGCGGGCGTCCCATCGTCTTCAATGCCTGAACGATGGCATGTGCTGCTTCAAGCGAGTAATCGAGGTAGGTTTCTTGAGCACGTGCCGAGGAAAGCAGCGCCCGAAGCCCGCTGTTGTGCGTCACGATCTCGCTTTCAATCAGACGAGGGCGAATCTCATCCACAGGCTTGCTCAGGACGTTCGCCATGCCTTCCGAATGCCCTAGACCAAGCTGCAAGCCCAGACTTCCGTTGCCCAGCCGAAAATCGGCGATAATGGGGTTTTCGCCCGCCATCAAACGAGCAGCGGCGATATTGAGCGCAATTGTGGTCGTGCCGACGCCGCCTTTTACGCCCAAAACGCCGATGGTTGTACCCCGGTTGGCAGATACCGGACGCTGCGACACGTTACGCGCGAGAATCGCTTTTACGCGCGAAGCGAGTTCCGCCGGGTGGGTGGGTTTGGTGAGATAATCGTCTGCGCCAGCTTCAAAGCCCGCCACTTTATCGTCAATCAGCGTTTTTGCTGTGAACATGATAATGGGGATGCCTTTGGTATCGGCATTCTTGCGCAGACGGCGGCAGACCTCATAGCCGTTCATGTCGGGCATCATTACGTCGAGGATGATCAAATCCGGGCGCTCATTGGCAGCCTTCGCAATTGCCTGATTACCTGCATTTGCGGCGATGACCTCGTAGCCGTTGCGTTGAAGCATCAATCCGATCAGCTTCAGACTGTCGAGATCGTCATCCACAACAAGAATTTTCTCAGCCATGATGTCGCCACTATCAGTTGTGCGGAAGTCACTTCAAAAGCAAGTCTAGCATGAAAGAAATATGGGTGCAAGCGAAGCAAAAGGGCTGGTTTGCGTCGGTGAGCGACGGGACTTATAATGTTGGAAAGTTGAGCGTTTCACCAACCGAACACACTCATGCACTCAGGTTGAGCGCACAGAGGCAGCCACTATGCAGAGCAATCTCGAACAGAATTCCGATCCGTTGGCACAGGAACTTCTACAGATCACTTCGACAACCCCCACACAAGAGGTGATTCCTCTGTTGGTCGAAAAGTGCTTACAGTTCCACCAGACAAGCCAAAATGCGCAGCGGCTTGCCCGCTCGTTGCTCGACAGCAGTGCAGACCCGGTATTGGTGTTCGATAAAAACTGGAAACTGTCGCTATTTAACGACGCAGCGGCAACACTGTTCCAGCTTTCCGAGAGTTCGGTTGGGCAGGCGATTGAGGCAATCGTGAAATCGGATGATCTGGTCGCTTTTGCCCGGAACCAGCAACCGCTTCAGGAATGGACGCCACAGAGCACGGAGTCCGGCGAGAGCGAGTTTACCGCCACACCCCGTTTGCAGCCTATCCAGAATGGGGACGGTTGGGTGCTGGTGCTGCGTGATACCTCGCAGTTCAAAAAGCTCAACCGCAATCAGAGCGAATTTGTCCGTATTGTTTCCCACGACCTGCGCTCACCGTTGACTTCCATGCAGGGCTTCGCCAGTATGCTCGAACTGGGCTTGGTGGGCGAACTCAACGAAAAGCAAGCCCAGTTTGTCGAGAAAATCCTCGCCGGAATCGCGCAGATCACCGCGCTGGTGGACAATATTCAGGATGCGGGACGTTTCGACCCCGAAACCGGATTCTACGAGATGCAGCGTTCCGCCTGTGATGTGGGCGAAATCGTCGTCCGCATCGTGCAGAATCATCTGGTTCCGGCGGAAAAGCAGGAATTGAGCATTGCCGTCAACGTCGCTGATGACGTGCCGATCATCAGCGCCGATACCAATATGCTCGAACGCGCCATCACCAATCTGGTAGACAACGCCATCAAGTACACTCCGAATGGCGGCAAGGTCGATGTCGGCGTTCACTGCGTCAACAATGAGGTGCATATCAGCGTCCGCGATACCGGACTTGGCATCAGCGCCGACCATCAGAAGCAGCTTTTTCAGAGACACGTGCGGCTGGCACGGCAGGAACACAAGAAGATTAAAGGGACGGGGCTTGGGCTGTTCATCGTCAAAAGCGTTGCACAGCGACACGGCGGAAATGCATGGGTCAACAGCGTCGAAGGCGAGGGCAGTACCTTCACCATGAGCATTCCACTCAAGGATGCGAATCTGCTCGTGCCGACATCCGGTAATTGAAACCTCGCTATAATTCGAGTAAACTCAATACATCTATCGCACATGTGTTCGCTAATTCTGGCGAAAAACGTTCCTCTGAAAGGCATGTGCTATGCCTATTCAAATTCTCGCGGAAGATGTCGTCGCTCAGATCGCGGCGGGTGAAGTAGTCGAGCGTCCGGCAGCAGTAGTGAAAGAACTGCTTGAAAACGCGCTGGATGCCGGAGCAAGCAATGTTCGCATCAGCATTCAGGGTGACGGGCGGCGCAAGATTCAGGTCAGCGACGACGGGTGCGGCATTCCGGCAGACGAAGTAGAACTGGCATTTGCTCGCCACGCGACCAGCAAACTGCGCGAAACCAATGACCTCTATCGTATTCAGACGCTTGGCTTTCGGGGTGAGGCGCTGGCAAGTATCGCGTCAGTAAGCCAGCTTGCCATCACCACACGACACGAAAGCGACAACGCCGGGACGCTATTACGGCTTGAAGGCGGGCAGGTGCGGCAGCGGCGTTCGGTTGGCGCACCACGCGGCACAACCGTGACCGTCGAGAACCTGTTTTACAACACCCCGGCGCGGTTGAAATTTCTGAAATCGGAGAACACCGAAAAACGCCAGATCG
>DATGQJ010000345.1:0-3035 GCA_035304265.1 Oceanobacillus sp. | reverse complement strand
GGAAGGCGCGGCGTTTGGCGACGCTCCTATTCGGCTCGACGTGAAGCTGGAAGTCCACGACAGCCCCAACAGCGCGGGCATCGTCATCGACGCGGTGCGCTGCGCGAAGCTGGCATTGGAAAAGGGCGTCGGCGGACCCCTGACCGCACCGTCCAGCTACTTCATGAAATCACCGCCCGTCCAATACACCGACGCAGAAGCGCGTGAACAGGTCGAAGCCTTCATTACCCAATACGCCTTGAACGGTCACGAATGAATGATGTCGGGGCGAGATGGAATCTCGCCCGAAAACCGTAGGGACAAGGTAACGTAGGTTTCCAAATAAAATACGGAAATCGTAGGGACACGACACCGTCGTGTCCGCTCCTGATTACGCAGTTGCGTGTCCCTACAGGGTATCTGCCTTGATTTGCTAAACCATATTATCTTGTCCGCCGTAGGACAGGATGATGTGATTGAACTCGACTCCCCCTCTGCCACGCAGTGGAGAGGGGGTTGGGGGGTGAGGTTTCCTTCTAGATGCAGGCACTTACTCCGCCCCAATCTCACTCAATTTCACCGGACGATTCTCGTCATACGACTTTCGCGCCGCCCGTGCCATCACCACCGGAACCCGCCCGTCGTAGCCGGTCACGGGCACAGGTTTGTCATTCACCACCGCGTCCACGAATGCCCGTATCTCGTTCACGTAGCTCTCGGTGTAGCGTTCCACAAAGAAGTTCAGCGGCAGGTCACGGCGGACGTTCTGCGCGGTGCTGATGGTGGCGCTGTTGGGGTAATTGTTGTCGGTGCTGATGCTCCCGCCGCTGCCAAACACTTCCACGCGCTGATCATAGCCATACACCGCTTGACGACTGTTTTCGATGCTGCCGATCACCCCATTGGCGAACTTCAGCACGATCAGGGCGCTGTCTACGTCGCCTTCCGCGCCAATCGCCGGGTCAACCAGCACGCCCGCGACGGTATAAATTTCATCCACTTCCGCGCCCACCAGAAAACGCGCCATGTCGAAGTCATGAATCGTCATGTCCACGAACATGCCGCCGGAAACCCGTACATAGCTGATCGGCGGCGGAGCAGGGTCGCGGCTGATGATGTGCAAGCGGTGTGGTTGCCCGATTTCCCCGCACTCCACCGCGTCACGCACCCGTCGGAAATTCGGGTCGAAGCGGCGGTTGAAACCGATTTGCAGCTTAACTCCGGCTTTATCCACTGCTGCCAGTGCCTCGTCAATTCGTTTCAGACTCAAATCAATCGGCTTCTCGCAGAAGATGTGTTTGCCCGCCGCTGCCGCCTCGATGATGAACTGCGTATGTGTGTCGGTGGACGAGCAGATGATCACCGCGTCGATCCCATCTTTGAGTGCCTCGCGGTAATCTGCCGAGACATTTGGGATGTTCAGCCGCGCCGCCGTTTCCTGCGCGGCGGGCAAATTCACGTCGGTAATCGTGACGACGTTGGTTTCGGGAATGCGTAAGACCAGATTTTCAGCATGAAGCTTACCGATACGTCCTGCGCCTATGACGGCTACATTGAGCATAGTTTCAAACCTTTTCAAAGAGATTTCGGTAAATCACGGCAGGATAATACTGTTGGGTTGATTTGGCTTCCAGCCTCCGGTGTTGAACTCTGGATCGAGATCCTAGCACATGCCTTCTTGTAGGAGAAAAATGGTCCAAAATGCCGTCCAAAATGTCCACCTTTCAACCACATTTTATGATACGCTGCTAGGCAACCGTAGGTTACCAGTACCTTTAGAACCGAATATGGGGAGTTGAAAATTGTTGCTGCGCTCAACTCGTTGCTTGCTGCTGTTTTGTCGTTCACGCTTCCCTCAATTGCTGCTGCTGCGCACAAAAAAACGTCTGCGCAGCAGCGGCAGCAGCAACAAAAGGATTGGCAGTCCTGTGGCACTCGGTGGCAGTTTGTGGCACTTCTGGCAGTGTTGTGGCAGTGATTTGAGAGAAAAATGCCACCTCTGCCACAGAAAAAACATCACTGCCGCCACAAACTGCCATTTACGCCTTCACGTTCGGCACGATCTCGTTCATCAACGCGCCGATCACGTAGGGGTCAGGCAAGCCAAGCGGCTGCACGATGAAGTGGTCGCAGCCCACCGCCACGAACGCGCTCATCTGCTCCACGATCTGGCTCGGTGTGCCGACAAAGGCGTTCTCTCGCGTCCACTTACCGAAGCCGCGCCGTTCCGCTTCCGATTCGTCGCGTCCCACCGCGATTCGCCCATACCACGACAGGCGAATCGTCGCCGGGTCGCGTCCGATGCGCTCGCAATGTTGTTTCAGGACATTGACGCGCTCTGTATATCGCTCAATCGGCGCATCGGATAGATTCCAGAATTGCGCGTACTTCGCCGCCAGTTTTATTGTGGTGTCGCCGCCGCCCCCGACCAGAATCGGTGGAACCGGATCGGGCTTCGGCTCGCAGTACGCTTCGGTGATGCGGTAATGCTTGCCCTGATACGTCACCTTGCCCGGTTCTGTCCACATCCGCGTGAGGATTTCGAGCGTATCTTCCAACTGTTCCAGCCGCACTCTGGCGCTCGGATACTCGTAGTTGTAGGCGTGATACTCGTCCTCTTTCCAGCCCGCGCCGATGCCCATGATGAAGCGCCCGCCGCTCAACACCTGAAGCGTCGCGCCCATCTTCGCCAGCAGCGCCGGGTTGCGGTAGCTCTGCCCAAGCACGATGGGTCCCACCGTCATCTCCGGGTAACGCGCCGCCAGATACGAGATCACCGTCCATGCTTCGTGAGTGGGGTCTGACCCCCAGAAGAAGTGATCGGTCATCCAGATGCTGGTGAAGCGGCTTTTCAGGTGCGGCATGGCGGCGTCCATGTCGTCGAGCCACCGTTTCGGTGGTTGTCCCGCCTGATTCCCCTCGGTTATTCCCCATCCCCATTCAATCGGCATATAGGACTCCTGATGTGGTGGATAATCTTAATTCGGGTGCAGGATAATCTTCGCGTCCTGACGGCTTTCCAGCCGCTTGAAAGCGTCCAGCGCGTCATCCAGCGC
>DATGQJ010000344.1:0-3494 GCA_035304265.1 Oceanobacillus sp. | reverse complement strand
ACTTCCGCATAGGTGTAACCACGATTTCCGGTGATCGGCAGCGGAAGTTCGGTCAACGCACGGACAAGCGCCCTGCGCCCTTCGCGCGTGATCTGATCGCCCGGAGTGGTCGCCTCGACACCCGCATGAGCGCACAGCGCCCGCAGCAATCGCTCCGGCAGTCGCCCACTGAGAGCACGAAGCGGTGTTGACCTGCCAAGTCCTCGCAACGTCGCATCCACGCTTTCGGCAGTTTCACCGGGAAGCCAGTTGACCGTGAGCGCGACGTTGGGATCATTCATGTGCGCGTCAATGTAGTAGCGGCTCATGTCCAGCACCGATGGACCGGACAAGCCGAAATGGGTACACAGCGTCGAATCGGTAAACGAAACCAGCTTCTTGCCGGATGGTGCGCGAAGATCGAGCGTCGCCATCACGGTAACGCCGCTGAGACTGCACAGAAAATGGTCACGCGGCAGGGTCAGCGGCACCAATGCAGGAAACACTCGCGGGGTGATCGAATGCCCAAGCGCCTTCGCCAGCGTGTAGCCGTAACCATCCGATCCGGTTTTGGGCAAGCTGCGCCCGCCCGTAGCAAGGACGACTTTCGTCGCACGAATCTCACCCCACGCTCCACTGACAACGAACCCATCCTCAACACGCTCAATGCGCTCGACACGGCGCGGGTTGCGAATCTGCACGTTGGCGGCACGCGCGGCGTCGAGGAGTGCGTGTAAAACGGTGCGGGCGCTGTCCGTCACCGGAAACAACTTTCCCGTTTCCTCGCGCTTCAATTCGACGCCGATCTCGCGAAAAAATGCTACCGTCTGCGGCACATCAAAGCGGCGCAAAACTTTATTGATGGCGTTGCGTGACGATCCGGCATAAGCGCTGGCATCCACCACGTCATGAGTCACATTGCAGCGTCCGCCGCCCGCGACCAGAATTTTCGCCCCTAGCTTTTGCGCCCCATCCAGCAGCAAAATGCGCCGATTCGGGTTGGTACGCCCTGCCCAGATGCCCGCCATCAATCCGGCAGCACCCGCCCCAATGATAACTACGTCTTCCATCCGACCTCACCAACAAAAAGCGCCACCCTAAGGTGGCGCTTCGGTTAAGTCTCTAGCGTGTAGAACTAGAGGGGAACCACGTCGCTTGCCTGGGCACCCTTGGGTCCCTGCTCGACTGTGAACTCAACCTTCTGGCCTTCTTCAAGGCTGCGGAACCCACTTCCCCGAATTGCGGAATAGTGAACAAAGACATCGGGTCCGTTTTCACGGGCAATGAAGCCGTAACCCTTCGTGCCGTTGAACCACTTTACCGTGCCCTTAATCCGGTCAGTCATGCCGTACCACTCCTACAGCAAGCATAAAAAAGAAAACAAGTATAGAACGGCATGTACTCAACCAGAAATCCTTCTGTTGCAACTGCCTAGTTCTACGCTTAGTATCGTATACGATATTCAAAAATTTGTACAGGGGGGCAGGGCAAACTAACTATGCGATCTTTTCCGCCTACCCTTCAAGATGCGTTCCAGTTCTTTGAAACTGGGCAGCGGCTTGTACAGCAGAAACTCCGCGCCCGCCCTCTTGATCACGGCATTTTCCTCGTTCTGGGAGAGGCGGTACGCAGTAATCAGGATGATCCGCGTTTTGCTCAAAGTTGGACTCTTGCGCAGCCGCGCCCCCACCATTGGTCCGTCGATTTCACCGGGCAGGCGGATGTCCAGCAGCGCCAGTTCCGGCACTTCACCCTGAAACATACCCGCATCGACATCTTCGATCCAGTCGAAGGCTTCCTCGCCGTTGGGAAACGCGATGCCATTGACCCCCATTGTCTGCGTCATCGCCAGCAGCATTTCGTAGAGATCAGGCTCATCTTCCACCAGCATCCAGCTTGTCATGGAGTGTGTCCTTTTGGATGATTCTCGCCAAGCATCGCTTTTTAAGATTATAGGGTGAACATTCGTACAAACCAACAAACAAGTATTAACGTCTCCGTGAAAACGGCAGAATTGAACAACTGCGCCGCCGCTTACGTATCAAGGGGTGTAGAAGCGAGCAAACAACTTTGAGTCGAGAACAGGAATGCAAACTTCTTGAAAGAGCACGCGCGGGCGATTACGGCGCATTCGCCGAATTGCAGCAAGCGCTGGAGCCACCCATTCGGCGCTTCATCCGTCGATTGATCGGCTACCACGACGCGGAAGATGACATCGTGCAGACGGTGTTCATCTCGCTCTATCGCAACATGCACCGCATCGATCCGGTGGAGAATCTGCGCCCCTACGTGTATCGTATGGTACGCAACCGCTGCTACGACGAACTGCGCAGTCAGGGGCGCTACCAGAAGATTTCACTGGACGATGAGCCTGCGGCGATGTGGGTATCGTTCACCGCAGCACAGGATGAAGCACCTCAATCGGAAGATGTGGCTCACTGGCTGCTGCTGCATCTGGAAGTGCGTGAGGCAATGGATCGTTTACCGGAATTGCAGCGCCAGACTTTGATATTGTATGCAGAGGAGGAAATGTCGTATGGCGAAATTGCAGAGGCGATGAATTGCAGTATCGGGACGGTGAAATCTCGATTATTCTATGCCAAGAAAACGCTTCGACAACTGATGCGCCCGGAAACGCTCAAGGCGCTGGAAGCGGAATTCGAGCACGACACACCTCCTGCTGAAGAAACGGATAACGGCGAAGACGCCGAAGGAGAACAAACATGGACGAAAACACAAGCAAAAGCCTGAACCAACTGCTGCTGGCGTTGAAATCGCTGACCAAGACGGTTGAAAGAAGTCTGGTGCAGGACATGGTTCAAGGGGTTGGCGACACGGTGATCAAGAATTACCGCAGCCTGCACGCCCGCGCGGTGGAACTACTCCCCGAAGACTTCTACGTGCGCGACGTACTGGTGCTGGACATTGCGCCAGACGCGAGCGATAAGCAGAAGTTGGGACAAGTCCACTTGCAGGTCAGCCAGTTGACCGACTATCTGGAAGGCTTGCTCAAGGCAGAGCGCCGGGTCGATTTCACGGCTGAAGTCGAGGACTTGAAAGGACTGGGACGCGAAATCTCGGATACCATTCTCCGCCAGACGCGCGAAACCATCAGGCGGGCGTTCGCGAACATCGATATAGGCGTTTCAGGCGCAGGCGTTGGACAAACACCGCCTCAGCCTCCACACCCGCCGCAGCCACCGCGTCCGGGAGTCGTACCGCCGACGCCACCACAACCCCCGACTCCCCCGCGTGAAGACGAGTCGGACACGGTGTAAGGACGACTGACGCCGAGATTCCCCTCACCCTGCGCGTCGCTTCGCTTCGGCAAGCCGTCCTTCTCCCCGCATTGCGTGGGAGAAGGGGTTGGGGGATGAGGGGTGTCGGGTCCATCACATGCTCTAGGTAGTTAGCCCAAGTCTACTGAAGGGACTCCCAATTCGTCTCTTCAGTAGACCTGGCTTGTTGATAGCCGGACATTGATGCAGTTTTCCAAAATAGGACGGAGATCGCAT
>DATGQJ010000343.1:0-5163 GCA_035304265.1 Oceanobacillus sp. | reverse complement strand
CATGCTTCCGTCTTGCCGCGTGGCTCTCCATCGTACTGCTGCGCCTGTGCGTCGTCCGGATGAACCTGTACAGAGAGCCAATCCGCTGCATCCAGAAACTTGGCGAGAAGCGGCATTCCAAGCGCGGGATCGTTATTTTGCCCGCAAAGTGCCGTGCCATAGATCGACAACGCTTCGCCTACTGTCTTGCCAGCGAGCGTGCCATTTGCAATCGTCGCCGTATCGTGCATTTCCCACGATTCACCGTAGGGTTCGTTCGTGGGGAGCGTCTTGTGCAGCACCGTTTCAAGCCGCCGCCCACCCCATACCCGTAAATGCAGGGCAGGTTGCAGCAGCAAAGGATACAGTTGAGTCAATGTGCCTCTCACTTTCTGAGTGAAATAACACCCCAATCATACATGATATGACGCGCTCCCGAAAACACGATACAATCAGCCGAAGCGTAACTATTGGGATTAAAGGCGCAATGGAACTCAAGGCGAATCAGTTCAAGCAATCGGCTGTGATTGCGCTGGAAGATATTCAACTGCAAACCGCGCTTGAACGCGGCACCAGCAACGCCGACGGACGCCGCCGCACGGTGATGGGCGAACTTCCACATAGTCAGGCGCTGCGCCAGCAAGCGCGGGCGGCGCGATTACGCGCTTTGCACAATCTCCCTGAACTGCTGGAGCAAATGGAAGCGAACGTCACTGCCAACGGCGGGCACGTGCTGTGGGCGGCAGATGCGGACGAGGCAAACAAACACATCCTCGATATTTGCGCTAAACACAATCTCAAGCGTGGTGTGAAAAGCAAGAGCATGGCGACGGAAGAGATCAATCTGCTGCATGTGCTCGGCAAGCACGGCATCGAGATGATCGAAACCGATCTGGGTGAGTTCATTGTCCAGCTTGACCAAGACTATCCCAGCCACATTGTCATGCCCGTCATGCACATGACCAAAGAACGCATCCGCGATCTGTTCATGGAAAAGCTGGCAATGCAGCATACAAATGATGCTGCTGAGATGACCAAGTTCATACGCGGACGGTTGCGACAGGAATATTTGCGTGCCGATTTCGGCATGAGCGGCGGCAATTTCATGATCGCTGAGACGGGTACTGTCGTCATCACCACCAACGAAGGGAATGGACGGCTATCGACGGGAATACCGCGCGTTCATATTGCCGTCGTCGGCATCGAGAAAATCATTCCGACGTGGGAAGACTTCGCTACGTTAATTCAACTGCTTCCGCGCAGCGCCACCGGACAGCGCATCACCGTCTACGTGAACGGATTCTCAGGACCGGCGCGAGAAGGCGAACCGGATGGTCCCGAACATTTCTACCTGATTTTGCTCGATAATGGGCGAAGCGACATTTACGCGAGCGAATATGCGGAAGCGCTGGCGTGTATCCGCTGCGGCGCTTGTTTGAACGCCTGCCCGGTTTACCAGAACGTGGGCGGTCACACTTACGGTTGGGTTTATCCGGGTCCGATTGGCGCAATCGTCACGCCGCTTCTGCGTGGAAAGGAAAACGCCGCGCCGCTGCCGTTTGCCAGTAGCTTGTGTGGTGCATGTAAAGCGGCTTGTCCGGTGGACATCAATATTCCCGATATGCTGCTTCAGCTACGGCACGATCTGGAGCATGTACAAGAGCCGATCTGGAAACTGGGGATGAAGGCATACAGCTTTGGTTTCCAGCATCCTTTGTTGTACGAATTCGGCGGCAGGGTTGCCAATGTCGGCAGTTGGATCGTCGCGGGGATCAGCGGCGCTCAGTCAGGCGAAGATCATCCGGTGCATACGCTGCCGTATCCGCTCGGTGGATGGACGCAGCAGCGCGACTTTCCGCAGTTCGCAAACGAGTCTTTCCACGACTGGTGGCGAGAAAACCGCGAAAAGAAACAGTGAAACTTTCTAGCTGATGTCTATAAACGGAACGCCGTCGAGTTCACGGACTCTTTCCAGTGGCATGGCGACGATGCGCCCTTCATCCTGATAGTCCAGCGCTAAGGTGGTGAAGGACAGCACCCTGTCGGCAAACGGGTTGACCTTTGGCGACATCTCGATCAAGTTGGTCAGCAGGGTTGAGCGTGTCGCCAGCAGTAAGATGCACGCCTCAACAAACTGCCAGCCTTCCGCGCTGTACGGGTAAGCAAGGATCGTCTGCGGCTTGATCATCGACTTGGGGCGTTTTGCTTCACGGTTCTTCTTGAAAAGTAACTGCGCTTCTCGCGAAGACAATTTCGCCTCTGCCTGAGCGATCAATTCCTGCGGCAGTGTATTGAGCCTGTGCTTGAGATTTTCCACGTAGGTACGTGCGGTCACGATGTCGATGACCGTGCGGCGGATACCGCTGCGTCCTAGCTCGTCGCGCATATCGGTGATGGTGGTTTCACAGATGGCGACTTCCCCGCTCGGCAACGCAAAACACTTGAGCGAACGCGCATCTCGATACGCACCCCATCCCTGACCGCGCGGCATCGCGCCCCGCCAGATGGCTTTTACGGTTTCCGCATCAATCCCGTCGGTTGGCGTGGTGAAGTTATAGCCGCGTCTTCGACCTTCGAGGATGTAGTCAATGGTAAGCTGGCGCATGATTGGCTGAAGTGATGAGTGATGAGTAAAAGAAGTTCAAAGTGAAAAGTTGAAAGTGAGAAGTGGGACATCCCGAAGGATCGCTTTTAACTTTTAACTTTCCCCTCGCCACTCATCACTCTTTCTCATCGCGGTCTTGGACGAATGGCGTTGAAGAACGTGTGCAGCGCATCTTCCACACCGACGCCGTTAATGACGCTGCTGGATTGTATCCATGTTTTATAGCCAAGCCGTTCTGCCTGATTGCGCAGACGCTTGATCTCGTTGCTGTAGTTCTGCATCAGCGTATCCAGCGACATTTCCTGTGACCACAGATCGGATTTATTCACCAGCAACAGGAAGCCCTTCAAGTTGCGTTTGGCGTCCGTTTCTTCCTCAATCATGTTCATCACGAAGTTGAGCGCGTCCTTGTGGGTGAGAATATCCGTGTGATCGATCATGAAGATGATGCCGCGCGGATGCGTCGCACGGAACAACTCGATCCAGTCTGTTTCCCACATTTCATATTCACCACCCACGTCGCGCGTCGGCTTCAGGCGCATGGTTTCAGTACCGACATGGGTGCTGAACGCGCCCACTCTATCGCCACCGGGGGCAGTCGGTGCAGGGTCAAATGCCTCCAGCACGTCTACGTTACGGCGAAGCCATTCGATCAGCGTCGTTTTGCCGGTTTGCCGCGCCCCTAGCACGATGAAGGGCAGCCCTAACACTTTGACGTACACGAAATCCTGCACCCGCCCTGCGCTCTGGGCAAGATTGTCGATGAATTCCTTGCCTACAGTGCCGAATACGGCGCTGAAGAGTTGCTCGATAAGCGAAGTCATGGTGATCCTTCCAACCTTCTTGTTTCAACTATTGTACATATACGAGGAACCACAGAAAAAGTATCATGATGGCTGCGAACTCGTTAAAATTCCTGCGCTTCCAACGGACTGCATGGCTTATGGCATACCGTCTCTTCATTGCGATTGAACTCCCTGATTCGATCAAAGATCAACTGGTTGGTCTGAGGACTGACATTTCCGGCGCTTCGTGGGTCAAGCCGCATGGGCATCATCTCACCCTGCGTTTTCTCGGTGATGGCATCGAGGCGGCAAAACTTGAGGCGATCAAAACCGCATTGACCGCCGTGAAAAGCGATCCGTTCACGATGCGGCTTCAAGGGGTTGGGCGTTTCCCACCCAATCCGAAGCTGGGGGCGCGTGTGCTGTGGGTAGGGGTATCCGCGCCACCTGTTCTCAATCAGCTTTATCAGCAAATTGAACGGACGGTGACAAAGCTCGGTTTTCCGGCGGAAGGGCGGGCGTTTAACCCGCACATCACATTAGCGCGGCTGAAGTCGTTCAAGCCTGATCAGAAGGTCGATCAGTTTCTTCAGAAGTACCGGAATTTTCAGTCAGAGACGATCCCCGTATCTGAATTTCACCTGTTTTCAAGCGTTCTTTCTCCGCAAGGCGCGACCTACCATACGCAAGCAACCTTCCATCTCGACGGTTCTTAATACATTTCCAACCGCATCTACGATGTAATAGATACATATGGTTCTTGCGCGGAGTCTTTTATGATCGACCAGTATATTCAGCAGCTTCAAAGCCCCGATCCTCAACGGCGTCGGCAGGCGATTATCGCGTTAGGTAAAAGTCGGGATCGGGCTGCGTTGAAGCATCTCGCGCAGGTCTTTCACAACGACCCTGACCCTGATCTGCGTGCGCTTGCCAAACGCGCCGGACAGCACATCCGGCAAGCTGTTGATGCAATCGATCCAAAGCCTCCATCTCCTTCCCAAGCGCCGCCTGCGCGTTCGTCTGTGATTCATCTCATCGGTGAGCCGGAAGATGAGCCGCCGCTGGAATCGGTGGCTGGCACATACACTGATGAACCGCTCTATTCGGAACCAGCACAAGAACCACCCGCCGCATCTGCTTATGTCCCGCCTATGCAGGGACGGGAATACGAAGTCTCGCGTGAGAATCGGGAACGCGCCAAACATTACGTCGAAGAAGCGCTTTCAATGAACATGCGGGGCGATAATGCAAAGGGATTGAAAATGCTGGCACAAGGGCTGGCGCTTAACCCGAATTTGATCAATGACGGTTACTTTATGAGTATTGCGGCGTCTGTCACCGGATTAGAGGGCGATGGCGCAATCCAGATGATCCTTGATAGCAATCAGCGAGCCAGCTTTGCAAAGGCGCAGCAAGAGCGTAAAAGACAGGAACGTATCGAAAAACATCTGAGTACAGCGCGTAAATCCACATGGACATCATCAGGCTTCGAGATTCTCCTCTTTGCTCTCATCATCACTATCGGTCCTGTGCTTCAAGTGCTGGTCTCGGTGGAAAGTGTTCGTGCATACCTGAACGGGCTGCCCCCTGAAATCCAGTCTGCTCCCCAATTGCAGGAAGTACGCACATCGCTGGAACAATTCGATGTCGGGGTTCTCCTCTCGACGGGGATTGTGTCAGGCATTTCCGGGGTGATTGGCTTTCTGATACAGGGCGTGCTCGTTCACTACATCTCTGTATGGCTGCTGGGTGGGTATGGCACGCTTCGATATATGCTCGAAGTGCTGCTTGGTT
>DATGQJ010000342.1:0-3830 GCA_035304265.1 Oceanobacillus sp. | reverse complement strand
GTACGACGCCATGCCTCATCGGTGAGGCTCGGCATCGGCATATGTTCGTATAAATCCCACGCGGCTAAACGACTTTCGCGTAGCCATTGTGGTTCATTCGCGCTTAGTGCTTCTACGTCAGCGCGTGTAAAACGGGGCGCTTCCGGCGCAGCGTCACGGCGTTGTCTCACTGCAACCACAGGTTTCGTCTCCTTAGCAGTTCTGTCGTGCGTTCAGGGAGAAGGCACGGATAGGTTTATCTCATTGTTGGTGTAAAGGGCGATCTGGTGGATCGCCCCTGCAATCATGCCTTATCCAATCGAGCCTTCAAGCTGAATCTGGATCAGGCGGTTCAGTTCCAATGCGTATTCCATCGGCAGTTCTTTGACCAGCGGCTCGATGAAGCCGTTGACAATCATTGCGTTGGCTTCGTCTTCGCTCAACCCGCGACTCATGGCGTAGAAAAGCTGATCCTCGCCAACGCGACTGACCGATGCCTCGTGACCCATGGTCACGCGCTTGGCGTCCACTTCAATCGTCGGGTAGGTGTCGGAACGGCTGCGGTCATCCAGCAGCAGCGCGTCGCAAACCACGTTGCTCTTTACGTCGTCCGCGCCTTCCACGATCTTGAGCAGACCGCGATAGCTGGCACGCCCGCCATCCTTGCTGATCGACTTGCTGATGATCTGGCTGGTGGTCTTGGGGGCGAGATGCGTGATCTTGGCTCCTGCGTCCTGATGCTGACCGTGACCGGCAAAAGCAATCGACAGCACTTCGCCGTGAGCGCCTTCGCCTGCCAGAATCACCGCCGGATACTTCATCGTGACCTTGCTGCCGAGGTTGCCATCCACCCATTCCATCGTGGCGTTTTTATGGGCAATCGCGCGTTTGGTCACGAGGTTATAGACGTTGTTCGACCAGTTCTGGATGGTGGTATAACGGCAGCGTCCGCCTTCCTTGACGATGATCTCGACAACCGCGCTGTGCAGGCTGTCTTCGCTGTAGGTTGGGGCGGTGCAGCCCTCCACGTAATGGACGTAGCCGCCTTCTTCCACGATGATCAGGGTGCGCTCGAACTGTCCCATGTTCTGGGTATTGATGCGGAAATATGCCTGAAGCGGCATCTCGACGTGTACGCCCTTCGGCACATACACGAACGAACCGCCTGACCATACGGCGCTGTTGAGCGCGGCAAACTTGTTATCGGAGGACGGGATAACCGTTCCGAAGTATTCTTTGACGAGATCAGGGTGCTCGCGCAGACCGGAGTCCATGTCGGTGAAGATGACGCCTTTGCTCTCAAGGTCTTTGCGGATGCTGTGGTAGACCACCTCGGATTCGTACTGGGCAGTCACGCCTTGCAGATACTTCTGTTCCGCTTCGGGAATGCCAAGACGATCAAAGGTGCGCTTGATGTCTTCCGGCACTTCGTCCCAGTTTCGTCCCTGCTTTTCTGCTGCACGGACGAAGTAGTAGATGTCGTCGAAGTCGATACCGCTGAGATCAGCGCCCCACGTGGGCATTGGCTTGCTGAGGAAGATTTCGTATGCCTTCAGGCGATACTCCGTCATCCATGCAGGCTCGTTCTTCATCTCGCTAATCTGGCGCACGATGTCGGCGTTCAGACCCTTCTGACTCTTGAAAGCATAGAAGTTATCCGAGTCGCGGAAACCGTATTTCTCCTCATAGGCGGTGCGAACGCCCTTGAGGGACAATTCTTCTTCTGTGAGCTGCTTCTGGCTTGGTACTATATCGACCATTATAGGCTCCTCTACTCGACTACTTTCTCACGAATCCAGTCGTAACCCGCTTCTTCCAGACGCAGCGCCAGATCAGGTCCACCGCTCTCGACAATTTGCCCCTGATACATCACGTGAACAAATTCAGGCTTGATGTAGTTGAGGATTCGCTGGTAGTGCGTAATCACCAGCACGCCAAGTTCGGGTCCGCGCAGTTTGTTGACGCCTTCCGAAACCACGCGCAGCGCGTCGATGTCAAGACCGGAGTCGGTTTCGTCCAGAATTGCCATCTTGGGTTGGAGAACCGCCATTTGCAGAATCTCGGCGCGTTTCTTTTCGCCGCCGCTAAAGCCTTCGTTCAGGTAACGTCCGGCAAAGCTGTGCTCCATCTGAAGCGCGTCCATCTTTTCCCGCATCATCCGGCGGAAATCGGTGACAGAGATGCCTTTGCTATCCGGGTCTTCCGCTTTCATGCGGGCATTGATCGCCAATCGCAGGAAGTTCGCCAATGTGACGCCGGGGATAGAAACGGGATACTGGAAGGCAAGGAACAAACCCGCGCGGCTGCGCTCGTCCGGTTCCATTTCCAGTAAATCTTGCCCATCGAAAATGATCTGCCCGTCGGTCACTTCATAGGCGGGATTACCCATAAGGACGTTTGCGAGGGTGCTCTTACCAGAGCCATTGGGACCCATCAGCGCGTGAACCTCGCCCTGTTTAACGGTGAGGTCAACACCGCGCAGAATCGGCTTGTCTTCTACTGATACATGCAAATTGCGAATTTCAAGTGCAGCAACCATGCTGAGGATAACCCCCTCTAAGATTAATGGCGGTTAAATTTTCATTGTACCCACAGGCACACATTCACAGGGTAGTATAGCAGTGCGGGAGGGGTGTGTCAATATTTTTATGATAGATATGATAAAAATTGACTCAGGCGGTGGCTCGTGCTAGGATCATTGCAGATTTGCAAGTCATATATGAGGGAATTCCATGTCTGAACAGGTCAAGACCGAAGAAGGTCTGCGGGAAGCGCTTCGCGTCGTGGTTGACCCCGAAATCGGGATGAATGTGGTTGAACTAGGTCTTATTCGCAAGGTCGAAATCGAGCCGGATCGTGGGCATATCGTGATGATCATGACGACCCCATTCTGCCCCTATGCGCCCCAACTCCTGGAACAGACACGGCGCACGGCGCAGGAATATCTCGGCGTACCGACGACGATTGAAATGAGTGTCGAGATGTGGGACCCAAGCATGATGGAAGAAGGCGCAGCCGACGACTGGGGCTTGTTCTGAAGCCTCGTGCATAACCAAGTGATTACAAAGGGCGACACATCCGGTGTCGCCCTTGTTGTTTTGTGGGGATTAGAGCGTGTTAAGCCCTCGACGCCCCTCATCCCCCAACCCCTTCTCCCACGCAAGCGGGGAGAAGGGGAGCGGTTTTGTCCCTCACCAACGTAAACGGGGAGAGGGGCATTCACGACATCAAAGTTACCCGCTCTAACGTGGTCGGTTTGCGAGGATGAATTCTCGCGGATCGACATAGTTGCGGAAGAGTGCGTCTCGATCTTTCTTGGGCCAATGTCCGGGATCAAGTTCGAGGACGTTGGTCGGGCTGAGGTCGAAGTGCAGATGATATGCCCAGCGCCCGAATGCGTTTCCGACTTTTGCGATCTGCTGCCCTCTGGTGACTCGCTGCCCAACCGTCACAATCATGTCCTCGACATGGGCATAGCGCCCATACATCACCATGCCGCTGTTCGGCAGTGGATCATGCCGGATAATGATGACGTTGCCCCATGTCGGCAAACGCGCCGCGAAGACCACTACGCCGCTTGCGGCTGAATAAACGGGTGTATGGGCATCGGCGTCGCTTGGCAGGTTGAGGTCTGCGCCTGTGTGATACGCTTCGCTTGGCGTGCCGACGAAATAGAGTCGCCCGAATGGGCTGGCATCGAGCCATTTGCCGGGCCAAACCTGTGCCGAGCGTCGTTCCGCAACCGTTCCAATTGGCGGGTCGTATCCGTCGGCGTAACCCGGCGGTATGGGGGTTGTTCCGCCGCCCGGTACTTCGACAACTTTACGCCAGCGTGCTGCGTCAAAAGCGAT